>ONWH01000227.1 GCA_900321495.1 uncultured Planctomycetota bacterium | reverse complement strand
TCCAGGAGATCGCGCAGCGGAATCGGCCCGGCCGGCGCGGCGGTTTCGGAAAACGCCGGTTCGGCGAGGGTCGCCTCATCGAACGCCCCGCCGCCCGAGACGAGCGCCGAGAGCTCCCGCAGCGGCTTGTCGTACATCCGAACGATGGCCTGGAAGATTGCCGACGCGGCGCGTCCCAGTTCGGTGTTTTCGTCGCGCAGTTCGCCGATACGGCCGGGGAGGTTTTTCAGCGCGGTTTCGTATTCCGCGCCGAACGCCCTCTGCGCGTAGCGTGTGACATTGTCGCCGGTTTCGAGATACTCCTCCAGCAGCTCGCTGTCGATTTCACCGCCGCGCCACGCCTTCGGCGCGTGTTTCCGGATCAGCGGGCCCGCATCGCCGATTTTGGCGGCGGCCGACGCATAGGCCGCCATGGAGTTGAAAAGATCGGGGAAGTTGTCGTAGTGGGAAGCCGGATCCCTCCAGTCGTTTTGCAGATGACGGACGCGCCGCATCAGCCGACGCTTCATGAAGGGGTAAACGAGCATCAGCGCATGTTCGGTCTTTCTGTATTGCTCAGATAATTGGTCCGCCTCCTCTTCGGTGATGAGCTTGGGATTGTAGCGCGCCAGCTGACGGGTCAGGAACGCGTATTCTTTGGCGACCCCGGCGGCGGGACGCGCCTTTTCGGCGAAGAGGGGCCAGTCGGCGTCGATCCGCAGCTCGGCGGCATAGGGGCCGCGGAGCTCGTTGATCATCCGCGCGATGCTCCCCAGAACGGTTTCGGAGATCTCTTCGGGAAGGTCAACCCCCAGACTCCGGGCGACGTAGCGGCACGCGGCGGCGAGGTGTCCCCCCGCCTTTCCGATTTCGGCACAGAGACGCGTGACCGGGTTTTCGTACTCTCCGCCGCCGGCGGCGGGCCGGCTCGAAAGGGTGAACGGAGAGACGGTCTCTTTGACCCGTTTGGTCAGGGACGGGATCTCGCCGGCGCGCAGACGCGCCAGGCCGAGCCGGCGGAGTTTGGCCAGAAGGGCGTTTCGCCGCGCGGACAGGTCGAGCAGGGATTCCAGAACCGCGCGGTCGCTTTCCCACGCGGGGGAATAGAAGCCGGCCGGAATCGGAGAGGCCGGCTGTGCCAGCCGCCGGGCGGCTGCCGCCGCCGCTTCGATCTCGGCGAGTGAACCGGCCCTGCCGGAAAAACCGAAGAAGCCTTCAGCCTGCCGCAGCCGTGCGTTGAGCCGTTCAGCCGCCTGCCGGAGCGGTTCGGCCATCGCGGCGATTTCGCGCATCGCCGTATAGCCGGCCTCCTGTGTGCGGATCGGCCGGAAATCGGCCCATGCCGATTCGGGAAGGCGCCGGCACGCGCTCCGGAGCCGGTCGGGGATATCGGAGACGAGCCGCCGGGCGGTCTCGCGCTCGAGCGTGAGCGCCTCCCCTTCGAAACGGCACTTCCCCCACTTTTCGCCCCGGTGCGCGATCAGGAAGGTGAGCGCGTCGTAGACGGTCAGGCCGTTCGGATGGACTCTGTGCAGCAGGCGGACATACTCGTTCAGGCTTTTCTTTTCCCCCTCGAGACGGGCGGCGGTCTGCTGCCATCCCGACTCGCCGCTCCCGGCGCGGAAACGGAGCGCCTCTTCGAACTGGTCGAGAACCTGCCGCTTTCCCGCCTTGTTCGAATGGAGTTCGAGACAGAACGGCCTCAGCCCGAGTTTGCTCAGCCGCTGATGGACGACTTCGAGCGCGGCGCGCTTCTCCGCGACGAAAAGAACGCTTTTCCCCTTGTAGAGACAGTGCGCGATGATGTTGGCGATCGTCTGCGACTTGCCGCTTCCCGGAGGGCCGTGCAGAACGAAGCTCTTCCCCTTTTCCGCCGAAAGGATCGCCGCCAGCTGGGACGAGTCGGCGGAAAGGGGCGTCATGATCTGTGTGTAGGGGAAAGACGTGTCGAGCTGTTCCGACCTGACCTCCTCGATGCCGTCGGTGAACGATTCCGCCGGATGGTTTACCAGGTGGTTCACCACCGGATTGGCAAGGAGGTCGTCCGCGTGCTTGTCGAGATCGTCCCACATGACCGATTTCTGGAACGAGAAGTTTCCGAGCCAGACTTCGCTGTCGAGGAGCTCCCAGTCGGGGAAGTCGCGCAGTTCCTGCCGGAATATCTGGAAGATCCGCGGCACGTCGACCCCGCTCTCGTCGGCCGGCAGGTCGCCGGGATCGATCCCGCGGATCGTCTTTTCGAAATTGACGCGGAGGAGTTCCAAAAGGGTGACGTTCAGGAGCGTGTCCTCGTCGGACCGTTCGAGGGTGAACCCTTCCTTCACCGATTTGCGGAAAAGGCGCATCGGAACCAGGAGAAGGGGCGCCTTGTACTCTTTCCCGTCGGCCGTTCGCCATCGGATCATCCCCAGGGTCAGGAAGAGTGTGTTGATTCCCCCTTCGTCCAGGTCGCTCTGGGACTGGCGGTAGAGCGTTAAAAGCGACTTGTTGAGCACCTCGGGATCGTTGATCTCCCTGGCGTGGAGTTTGTGCCGGCCGAAATCGCTCCGGATCTGCTTTTGGAGAGGGTCCTCGCCGCCCTGCGCGCGCAGCTGGTTCCGGTTGCGGTAGTCTTCGTCGCTCAGAAGCGAGCCGGCGGGCAGAAGGGTAAAAACCTTTCCGGCGGCGAGCTCGTCTTCGACTTTCGCCGGGTCGGGAAAATAGATTTCGATCGCCCCGCGCGTCGGCTTGAAGTTGAGGAGCCGGTTCCGCAGGGAAAGGTCGAGGAGCCTCTGCTTCCAGCGGTCGATCCGCCCCTGCGGCGTAACCGGCACGTCGTCGAGCCTGAGCTCTTCGGAGAGCGGGCGCGGCGCTCCCTCTTTCGGCAGGGGGGCGGACCTGATCACGCTCGGGTCCGGAATGCAGTCGGCGTTCCTGTCCTCCTTGAGCGGGAGAGGCTCGACGCCCCGGTTCCGCGCCGCGGCGATTCCGAGAACCCCTTCAAAGGTTTCGTCATACGCGCCGTCGGCCGCCAGAAATTTTACGCGGGCTCTCTTTTCGGCTTCGGCGAACGGCTCAGGAACCGGTCCGCAGGCGCAGGTCGCCTCGAAGAAGAGAAGTTCGTCGAGCTCGACCCGCTTGCGGATCATCTGCAGATCGTCGATGAAGGGGGTGGGGAGGGTTCTGTCGTCGAGATGGCATCCGACGAACGCGTGATCCTTTTCAAGCGCGATCAGGGGATGGAGGCCGCACGCTTCCAGGATCGACGCGAAAAGGAGCGACGCGTCGAGACACGACATGCTCATCTCCCTGACAATCTTGCCGGGGAACCGGACCGGCTGCCCGGGCTCGCTGTCGTTGGCGGGCGGAACCGAGTACTTGAAGTTCCGTTCGGCAACCGCGGCATAGACGGCGCGGATCATCTCGTAGCGGCGGCCGCGGCCGGCGGACTGGTATCCTTCCATCGAGCCGTCGCCGGTCGACTTCTCGAGAAGTTCCGCGGCCCGGCGCTGAAACGGCCTGATCACTTCGAGGTTCGGCGTGACGAACGCCGCCAGGAGCTTCTGAAACGGGGAGCTTCCGACCCACCGGTTGTACACATGAACGCTGATCGGTTTTGCCGTGCGGAACAGTTCCGTCTCTCCCCGCATGATCTGAACGAGGATATGTCCGTGGTTCGTCGAGCTCAGTTCGGCCAGATAGGTGCCGTTGAGCGTGACAAAGAGGCTCTCCTGCGGGAAGGTGAAGATTTCGTGCGGGGCAAGGCGCGGGATCGCCAGGCGGAGGGGGACGAAAATCTCCGGATCGGAACGGACGATGACGAGAAGGTCTTCATATTCCCCGTCGGTATTGTTCTCGATCCGAAGCCCTTCGATGAGGGAAATCCCGCACTGCTGAACCGCGAAGTTCACATAGGGAATTGTACTCAGTTCGGTGACCAATGGGTCATTCGGCCGAATGTCCGGTTCGGTCCGTTCGTCGTCTGTCATAGATTCAGCCTGTCTTTATGCCGTGCCGCGCGGGCGTTTGCCGTTCATCGAAATCCCCCCCTCTATTTTACTTCATTAAGCTTTCTTTTCCAGAAAAAAGGGGGCGCGGCGCCGTAAAAGAACGGACACCGCGCCCGGAATATGAGAGGAACCGGAAAAACGGGGAAGTTCATTCCCCGTCAAGGAAGAAGACCCACCCGCCGAACCGGTGCCGCGCCTGCTGGAGCGCCGACTCGGCCTCCCCCCGGCTGAGGGCGTACTCGCTTTCGCGGAGCCGGTTTTCGTCGGAAATCTGCCTGATCTGCGCCTCGTCCGCCCCGTCGGGCACGGGAATCGGCTCCGGCTTGGCGAGGAGCTCCTCGTCGAGCGAGGGGATCACCAGAACCGCCTGTCCGGCGGAGGTTTCCCTTCCGAAGAGGACCGTCAGGCGGAGTCCCCCTTTCATCGAAAGGGAGGCGGTTCCCTCGGCGCCCAGGAGGAACGGCTCGACCGAATCGGGGTCCGCCGGGTCATGGTCGTCGAACTGAAATCCCATCGGGGCGAGGAGGCCGGCGTGTTCGGTCCATTCCGACATGGGCCGTCCCGCGGCCGCCGGACCGGCCAGTTCGGCGGGAAGGCGGACGAGCCGGCCGAACCGCAGATGGGTGATCTGTTCGGCCTGTTCGTTCAGCGAGGCATTGTCCGTCTCACGGTTTCCGTCGTTGATTTCGGTCTCGACCGGTTTTCCGTCGGCATCGAACGTGATCAGGCGCACGAGCTCCCAGACGCGGCCGAGCGACTTTTCCGGGTCCTGCGCGGCGGTCAGCGCCCGGTGCCGGAGGATTGTTCCGCTCGAGTCGATCGCGATTTCGTAGAGGGTCATTCGTGCGATATTCCAGCGGCTGACGCGGAGCAGGTCCCGGTTCATCCAGTCGATCGGATCGGTTGAAAGGCGGTCGAGATAGGGGAGCGCCTTTTCCTGTCCCGACTCGCCGAGCGATTCCCCGGAAAAGTCGGCGGTAAAGACCGCGTCTTCCCCCGCCGGGCGGACGTAGCGTATGTCGCGCTCCCTGGCGCTCCCTTCCGGAACGTCGCCGATGATCAGGTCGGCGAACGTCTCCCCCTCACGGCCGGAGACCGTCAGGCGGACTCCGGCATGGGCAAGGTCCGCCTGCGCGGCGTCGGCGGGATCGAGGAGCCGGCACGAGCGGTGAAATTCGAGGACGGCGGCTTCGTCGGTCCGGCTGTTGATCTCGCCCAGGCCCGAAAGGACCGTCAGGCGGCGGAGGGGCGCCAGTACCGCCGCCATCCGGTCGGGACTGTCGGCGGGGGCGTCCTCGGCGTTTTTCACGACCCAGCCGTCCTTTTCCCGCGCGAGCCGGATTTCGGAAAGGGCCGTTTCCCCGTCGGTCTCTTTCGGCCGGAGGATCGTCACGCTTTGCGGCTGGTCCGCATCGGTGAACCCGGGACAGAGCGCCTCGCCCGCTCCCTTTTCGGACCAGTCGGCGGGGGGCGAGGGCTGGTATTTCAGCCAGAGAATGAGTCCGGCGAGCGCGGCGATGCCGAGCGCGAGCGATTTTAACAGTTCACGGGTCGAAGGTTTCATTTTAGTTCCGTGCCGCGCGTTCCGCGGGCGTCTGAATCACATTGTGTTACTTTTCGGTTTTCCGCTCGGGGCGGAGCTTGCCGAACTCGCGCAGGTCGGAGAGGAGCGGCGACTGCTGCAGGTTCGGCGCGCGGAACTCCCACGGCACGCGGACGGTGAAGACGCTCCCGAATCCGAGCCGGCTTTCGACCGTGATGTCCCCTTCGAGAAGGCGGCAGAGTTCCTTGACGATCGAAAGCCCCAGCCCGCTGCCGGAATACTCGCGTGTGATGGTGGCGTCGACCGACGAGCCCGCCTGCCGGAACTTTTCGAAGATGATCTGACGGTCTTCCGGCGAAATTCCGACCCCGGAATCGGAGACGCGTATTTCAAGGAGCGGAATCGGCTCGGGTTCCGCGCTCGGCGCGGTCTCGCCGCTTTCGCGGGCCGGTTCGCCTTTCGCCCCGTCGATCACCCCCATCACGCGGCGCACATCGACCGATATCTGGCCCCCTTCCGGGGTGAACTTGATGGCGTTCGACAGGAGGTTGTTCAGAATCTGGCCGATCCGGTTCGCGTCCTGATACATCTGGGGGAGCCCGGGGGGAATATTGCAGAGGAGGCTGAGGTTCTTCTTGTCGACCAGCGGGCGCGCCATGTCGGCCTGAGCGTCGACGATCGCCGCGATATGGAACTGGCTCGGCGCGGCTTCGAGCCGGCCCGCTTCAAGGCGCGCCATATCGAGGATGTCGTTGATCATGTTCAGGAGCGTCTGTCCCGAGTTGTTGATGTTTTCAACATAGCGGCGCTGCCTGTCGTTGAGCGTGTCGATCGAGCCGAGCACTTCGCTGAATCCCAGGATGCTGTTGAGCGGGGTGCGGAGCTCGTGGCTCATCGTCGCCATGAAATCGCTTTTGATCTTGTTCATCTCGAAGAGCTTCAGACTTTGTGTGGCCAGCTCGTCCACCTTTTCGCGGAGTTCGGCGTTCGTGGCGCGCAGCTCGTCCTGCATCGCGATCAGATGCTGCATCATCCGGTTGAACGCCGTGCCGAGCGCCTCGAATTCGTCGCCGGTCTCGAGCTGTGCGCGCTTGGTGATATCGCCGCGCGAGATCGACTCGCTCACCTCGCGCAGCTGGCGCAGGGGGCGGATGATGATCAGGCGGATCATCGCATAGAACGAGACCAGGCCGACGAACGCCGTGACGATCGCCGCCGCCAGGAGCATCGCCCAGAAGCGGGTGATCTGCCTCTTCGACGGCGGGTCGGCGAGTTCGACCCGGATCAGCCCCTGCAGCGATCCCAGACCGAGCGACGAGCGGTGATCGTCCTGGGGATGGCAGTTCAGACAGGAGGTTTCGATCCGGAGCGGCTGGTAGTAGATGTAGTTTCCCGCCTCATCGGTCCGCCAGGTGGGGGAGGTGTCGTCGGAGGCGCGGGTGAGCCGGTCGATCAGTTCCGTCTCGAACGGGTCGAGCTGGTCCGGCGGGGTTTTCGAGGGGCCGCTGGTTCGGATCAGGCGGGCCGACTCGCGCGATTCTTCTCCCGGCCTTCCGGGACTGCCGAGCATTTCGCTCTGATATTTCATGTTGTCGATGAAATCGCTCGTGGCGTAGTCTTCGGCATCAGGCTGCCGTTCCGGATACGGGTCTGCCTGGCTCGACTGCCTCAGCACCGCGTCGAAATGCCAGAGAATGAATTCCCGCTCGGCGAGGAGTTTGCCGGTCAGCGGGTTCTGCGAATCGAGCTGCCGGGCGGTCAGTTTGTAGTAGAGGAGAAAACTGACGATGATGACCGCCGCCAGCGCGAACCCGAAGAAGAAGAGGCATTTGACTTCCAGGCTCGAGCCGAATCGGCGACCGGCGCTCTTTTCGGAACTTTTCTTTTGTGCCATTGCTGTCATCGACCGCGGGACCGGTCAGCTTGGGTCACGGAACCGTCTGAGAAAACAAAGCGAGGGGAGCCGCGGCGGGCTCCCCATCACTATTATATACGAAACCGTCCGATTAAAAAGGAGAATCTTACAGCTTTCGTTCCAGAAGAATGACGTTCTTCCAGTTCCACGACCGGCCTCGCCGGAAATCGACCGGAATCGAGCGGTCGATCAGATAGAACGCCCGCGGGCGGCTGATGCCGTCGGTATCGACCCCGTCGGTTCCGAGTTCCTTGCCGTAGGTGTACCCGTCGGGGTAGATCACGCGGTAGTAGTCGTAGTATTTGTACCCGGGAGGAAGGGCAAGGCAGCCGTCTGCGTCGACCAGCGGCAGGCCGGTTGCGGGATCGGGGTTCAGGAAACTGTTCCCGTCCGGGTCGCAGAGGGGCATGTTGATCCCCGGCCGCGCCCGCTCGACTTCGAAGTAGCCGACCGTCAGCCAGACGGCGAAGACGTTCGAGCGGTTCGTCGTCAGACCGGCGAGCTTGCGGAGTTCTTCGGTCGCGGTCAGCATGTTGTTCTTCTTTCCCTTTCGGTCAAGGAGTCCGTTCCTCAGAAGCGTGACGTCGCCCGGCGCGGCGGCTTTGGTATCCTCGTCGTCCTCTTCGCCTTCGCTCTTTCCGGTTTTCGCCAGGATTTCGGGATCGGCGTTCAGCGCCGCCGAACTCCCCGCCTTAAAGGGGGTTTTCCGCTTCTCGCTGAATTTGGCGAATTCCGTGACCTTGCCGCTGTCTCCGAGAATCCCTTTCCATCCCGATTCCTTCATCGTGTTCAGGTTGATCTTTCCCGGCTCGCGGAGCGCCGGCGTGTAGATCGGGTCGCCGTTGCCGTCGTAGCCGCAGAAGACCTGCGTCCCCACATAGAGCGAGGGGACGGTCACGAAATCGAAGAGGCCGCTCAGATTGAGCGATTCCCCTTTGATGCCGCTTGTGTGGTGGAAGTTCAGATACGGCCCGGTCAGGACAGAGCCGATATCCCAGCCGAAGAGGTTCGCGCCGTTGCCTCCGTCGGAACCGAGCGAACGGCCGAGCCTGCCGTATTTGTCGTCTTCCTTTCCTTCGCTATACAGCGAGGCGAGTTCAAACCCGTTTCCGTCTTCGGCGTCTTTGACGTTCTTGTGACGGATAAACTCCAGTCCGAACCGGCCGGGCGCCGACGCGGGAACCAGAAGCAGTTCCGCCGGCGAGGAGAAGGGAGCGTCGTTCCACGCCAGAAACTCGAACGGCTGAAAACTTTCGTCCGATCCGTCGCGGGACGGGGCGCCGTAGTACAGCTCCCGCAGGTCATCGGCGTTAGCCGCTCCGGTGAACTGGCCGTCGAGGCTCGTCACGCGGTTTTCGGTGTCGTTATACGCGCCCAGGGTGTGCCGCGGGAAGATGTGCACCACGGGTTCCCTTGCTCCGGATCCGGCGGCGCCCGGATCGAGGTCGGTCGGCAGCGCGTCGTAAAGGTCGGTCAGGTTGCTGTAGACACTCGAATTCGAGGCGACGGCACGCAGACCTGCCGACTCGGCCTTTTTCAGCTCGTCCTTGCCGACAGGCCGCGCCCACGGGTTCGGCCGGTGATCTTTGGCGAGGTCTTCCGGGAGAAATCCCTTCTGTTCCGGATCGAGCCACGCGCGCGACGAGAAGATACTCTTGGTGTTTGTGGTGTCGGTATCGAAATCCATGTTCATGTCGGTCGAGAGGAATTTCACTTTGAGATGATTCCTTTCGTCGACTTCGTCGCTGTCGTCGGCGGTGTAGAAGCGTTCGTCGGTCTGCGAGTCGCCGCTCCCCGCCGATTCGCCGTTGAAGACGGTCAGGTCCATCATGTTCCAGTCGACTGAGATATACGGATTGGCGAACGGGTGGTAGGGGCGGTTCGGGTCGGCAACCCGCTGCACGAACGCGCTGCGGATTCCCGGGACCGTTCCGAGTCCGGCCAGGTGGTCGGCGGCGATCGGGTAGCGGTCGTTTTTGTGGTTATCCGCAGGAAGATCAAATATCTGGTCCGGCACGCTGTTCCGGCCGTCAAGATCGGTCACGGTGACATTTTCCCCTTCGTGGGTGATGTCTTTCGTCGGGATCGTGTTGGGATACGGATCGGTCGCTTCGGTCCAGAGGGGTTCGGAGATGTTAAAGCCCCGCTTGTTTACCTCGAACTTGTCATCGGAGTTGATGTCGATCCCGTTATACGTTCCCGCAAGGATATAGTCGCTCGCGGTCCATTTGCCGCTGTTGGCCTCGCGGAGTTTCGTCATCACGATTCTGCGGGGGGAGGGAACGCCGAAATAGCTCGAGCCGCGGTAGATCGAGCCGATCTGCCGCTTTTCGGCGGGTGCGACGACCAGGTACTGGTTCGGGAAGATGCCGGTTTCGAGTTTATCGCCGGTCGTTTCCTTCACGCGGCTGAAGATGTGGGCCGCGTCGGGGTAGCTACCGACCGTATCAAAATCGGAGCTTCCCGGCTTGGTCGGCCAGCCGAACCAGACGATCCGGTCGATTTCGACTTCATTGCCGAAATCGGGGGTTCCGTCCGAAAGCGGTTCGGCGCACGGTCCCAGGATGTTGGCGACGGTGTAGTCGTATCCGCGCCATTTTTCGTTCAGCACCGTATCGAGCGACTTCTCGCCCGAGGCATCGATTTCCAGGTCGCAGAACTGGCGGGTGCGGAAACTGAATGTCCGCTGATCGGCTTTCTCGCCGACGAGCCGCTCGACGACGCTGTTATTCGTCTTGCGGATCGTCCGCTTGCGGCCGACCGCATCCTCGTCGGTTCCGGTCAGCTCCTTGTCTTTCTCCTCGTTGCCGCGCGGGTCGGTCGACGCGGAGATCGCCACGCGCCAGACCGGGAATTCATGTCCCCTGTAGGGGGAATCGTCCTTTTGGCGCGGGGTCATCTTCGAAAGGAGGAGTTTCCAGAGGTTCCGCTCCTTGTCGAATTCATAGAGTTCCGGCGACTGCGGCACGTTCGGATTGGCGGCGCAGTAGAGCTCCAGGTAGGCCGAGCCGAGCGGGCGGCGGACCTGATCGAAGTCTTCGTCTTCTCCGCCGTAGACCGTTTTTCCGGAAGAATCGTTCGATGTATCGGCGATTCCCAGGTCATGGAACGCCAGTGTCTCGGTCAGGAGAAGGTCGGGCCGTTCCATTCCCCAGACAAGGCGCATCCCGAAATCGTCTTTTCCGACCTGCGGATTGTCGATCGACTGCCCGTAGAGAAACGAAACGAGCGTCTGCGAGAAGGTGTCACCCGCGTCGCTGAACTGTACCGGAAGGTCGCCGTTGATATACGCCCGGCACCGGTCGCTGATCGTCGCGTCGGGGGTCGAAAGGAACGATGTTGAATAACTGCCGTCCTCGCCGACCGCGGGGATCAGCGCGTCGTAGAAATCGCGTTCCGCATCGTCGGCATCCGTATCGGGCGTAAAGAGGACAAAGCCGAAACTGTCGTTCCCCTGGTGTTCGGGTGGCGTCTCGCCGTCACCGACCGGCTGGCTGTCGCCGTAGATCCAGTCGGCGCTTTTGTCGCGGTACGACCACCAGCCGTCGAACGGGTTCGGATCGTAGAAGAAGGGGGTCATCGTGGCGTCGGGGTCGGAGAAGTCGACCAGATTGACGCAGTACTGCGCCAGGCGGTTGGCGGTCAGTTCCCCGGTCAGCCGCGCCTTTTTCTCGTCTGCGGTTTCCGCCGACCCTTCGGTGGCGGCGAGTTTGTCGATATACGGCTTGTCGCACCCCTCGAGGTAGTCCTTGTAGGTCCTCTCGTCGGCCAGGCGGGCGTCGGGATCGTTGTCGTAAAACGCGGCGGTCGTTTCGGCGTTCCGGTCCTCGTAGGTGAGCGCCATCAGAAGGACGTAAAGCCCGCGGGCAAACTTCATCCGTTCGGCAAGGCCGAGCTGATGGTAGTACTCGTACTCCTCTTTCGTTGCGTCGTCGACC
>ONWH01000340.1 GCA_900321495.1 uncultured Planctomycetota bacterium | reverse complement strand
ATGCCGCCGCCGGGTGCGGCTTCCTGAGCAAAAATCGTTGCTGCGGTCATGAGCGCCACGAGTGTGCCGATACGGAACAAGCTAATCGTTTTCATGTTTTGTCTCCTGAATTGTTTTGTTGAGGATATGTCAGCGTTTGTTTTTGCGATTTGTCCGGCGACCACCCTTTCCCCCTGTATGAACAGAGTGAACTTGGGCAAGCGCATGTTCAAGATTCTTTCTGCGTTTCGAGATGTTGTCCAGGAAATCCTGCTGCAGGTCTGTTCCGATGGAACTCCAGAACAGCCACATCACATGCTCGTAATACATCAGGACCCGCTTCTTGAGTTCTTTCCCATCTATCGTCAGCAGGACTTCCGCCGTGCGCTTGTCCTGTCCCTGCTCGCCTCGTTCCAGAAGACCGTCCGAGATGAGGCAGTCCACGCTTTGGGAGAGGCTTGTCATCGGGAACGGGTAGCGGTTCTGAATCGCATCGTACCGGATTCGTGAACTCTTTGCCATGATCAGCCCCAGCAGAACTCGGGCTTTCCAGAGAGTCGGGCGCGTCCGGGTCGAGATCACGGGCTGGATCGAAGTATAGAGATGCGAGAAAACGCGGACCAGAAGACGCCAGTCCTCCAGTTCCTCATACGGTGGACAGATTTCCTGCGGGAACGTCACATCAATGCGGATCAGCTCCTCGCCGAACCATCTTTTCTGGATTTGAGGCAGATTGTCCTTCATGAAGGAAGCCAGTTTCACCAGAACGGAATGGAACACGGCGGTATCCTCTACTTCGGGCAGCGCCAGATAGCGTCGGAACCGTTCGGCATGGATTTCACGGATTGTCCGGCGCAATTCGATTCCTTTCTCGGTCAGTTCCAATAGAACGTTCTGATGCAGTCCGCCGGATTTCACGCGTCGGATCAGGCCCGTCTTTTCAAAACTGTCGACAGCCTGTGTCGCCGCTCCCGGCGAAACATTGGAGAACCCGGAGATCAGCTGCATGGTCGGCGGCTCGAAATCGAACAGGAAGAAATACAGGAACATTCTGTACTGGCCCATGGTCGAAATCGAACGGGTATAATGCTCCGCTGTACTATCGCCGGGGTACAGCAGAATCGCGCCGAAATCGAAAAAAGCGCGCCACACTGTGGAGGCTGAATATCTTTGTTTCTGCATCGGACATCTCGGTTTCGCCGCATGGCGGCATGGTTTCGTTTGAGGCTATAAACCAAGTAACACGCTGAACAGGGAACACCACAAAATGTCCCTTGCCGACTAAATATATCCCGGCAGGAATCCCGATGCAAGTCGTTTTCACTATGAAAATTGTATTATTATTTTTTGCATCTTTCGTATCGGATTGAAAACAAGCGGATTGCATCTTCATTTTCTGCATTTTCTAAAACGTGGCGAAGCCCCGCCGCCCAGGGGAATGAGATATGGCGCTCAATAGGCGCGGATCAATAGGGATGACGGGTTTAGGAAGCATCATCCGTAGGACAGGTCAACGCGATCAGTACGAGCGAAGCAATCAAGGAAAACAAGGTCGTTTGCAGTTTCATGATGGAAGCCTTTCTTTTGGTAACCACTTTGACGTTTGTGCCAAGGATTGTTATAACTTGATTTGGAAATCGTCTCATATGTTTCTCTGTTCATTTATACCTATATGTGTTCCCCGTTCATCCCCCTGATCTTCTCCGTCTCCGCCTCGTCCGGCACAGCTTTGCCATGCATCTTTACGGACGCCAATCGGCTTCCGTCAGCATGGCTGTCATGCGGGCAACACTGCCGCCTCGCCCTTCCTCCGTGCGTGTCTCAAGATCGCGGGGATTGAATCCGCATTCAGCATAAACCGAATTTGCGCCAGACAGGAGCCCAAGCATATCGGGTTCATGGACGGCGATGCTGCCAAGCTCCGGGTTGTCCGCGGAGGCAAGCGCGACTGCGGCAACGATCTGCGCCAGTCTGCGTTTGGAAATCTCGCCAAACTGCGCCAGTGGCGAGCCGGGAAAGTTCACGCGGGCCATCGCCGCATGCTGGAAACAGCCGAATTCATTGCCGAGGAGAATCGCGTCGGCGAGTTCCTCGTTGGTGTGTTCCGGTCCGACAGGTTCGCAGCAGTAATACCATTTCAATCCCGTCTTTCGTATCGCCGCGATGGTTGCTTTCCGGTCAGCCGGGTTCAGCTGGGAATCCGTCCCTTCGCGCAACCGCAGTACATGGTAAGCACCTGAAACTCCGGCTGCCTTGAACTCGCGCCACCAGCTTTCCGGACAGTCGCCGATATTGAACACGATCTCGGTCTTCTCCGGGATTACGCCACGGACTGCTTCGACGAGCTTGCAAAGAGACGAGGCATCGAAATCGTGCATGCACATCAGGAACAGTGCTTTAACCTCGCCAGAAGCACAAAACGCCCGCGACATCTCCACGACCGAAGGAATGTCCAGGTCAATCCGCGTATCCTTGAACACGTCCTCGGAAAAAGAACAGAACCGGCAGGCGGCGGGGCATGCGTGGCGCTCCACTCCAATCTGACCGAGCAGAAGGCTGGTGTCATGGAAACGTTTGTGGGAAAGATTATTTGCTTCCCGGCGCATGGCTTCGGCTTCAGACGAATCTTCCGGGATGGAAAGGAGTTTGATCAATTCGTTGCGGGTCATAGGGATGACTTTCAGGTATTGTTGGTTTGATTCGTAAAAATGAGGGATGAAGCGTTCAGTGGCAGGAACCGCCGCCACAACCATGGTTGCCATGTCCAGCTTCGTGACTGCCGCATCCGTGATCACCGCAGGCGTGACCTTCACCGTGGTCGTGATGCGCACACATGAATCCTTCACGCGGAACCAGGTTCCCCGCCAGATACGCTCGGACGACATCCTCGACCGGGCCTTCGGCTCCGCCAACGACCTGGATGCCGTATTGGGACAAGGCATTGATCGCGCCGCCGCCAATGCCTCCGCAGATCAGCACGTCAATCTGT
>ONWH01000017.1 GCA_900321495.1 uncultured Planctomycetota bacterium | reverse complement strand
GCTGAACACGCCCATCAGCAGGGCGTTGACCGGGCTGTTCATGAACACGCCCATGATGTCCCCCGAAACCTTGCCGGTTTCCGGGTCGACGACGGCGTCCCGGAGCTCGCCGTCAAAACCGTAGACCGTCCCGTCAGGGCCGGGTTCCCCTTCCGCGACGAGCATGCCGCCGGCAATCCGGCCGGTAACCCTGCCGGAAGGCTCGCCCATGAAATCGGCGGTCAGGGTCCCGACCAGCTCGAACGAGAAGAGCCCGTCGTCGTCAGCGGGGCGGAACGCCGCCTCAAGTTTGCCGTTCCGCAGATTGTTCATTGCTTCGATCATAAATCCTCCTAACGTGAATGGAGTGAGGCCGCACTGTCCCCTGGCACCGCGCCGGGGGATCCTGCGGTGATAAAACGGAGGACTGATTTGAATTGCCTTGCGGGGTCAGAAAAAGCCGCGTTTGCGGGTGAAAAGATTCATTGCTTTTTGTGGATAGAAGCGGCCGGCTGCCGGGAAAACCGTTCAGCGAGGTGACATTCTATATCAAACTCCGGGGGCGGGAAGGGGGGGGAAAGTTTTTTGGGGGGAGGATTTCGGCGGGCCGGGGGACCGGAAAGGCTGTAGCCCGGCTTTCCGGGATTATCGAATCCAATATCCCTCGGCTGAAGTCGGGGGCGTTGCGTTGGAGTATTTCAGCTTTTCGAACGCAGCGAAAGACCGATCAGCTGTCGGGCAGAGGAACCCGGTGCTGTTCCGTTGGCGGGAAGGCGCTTCGCCGGTCCCGCTTCAGAACGTGAACGCGCGGTCGCGGCCGGCACCGCCGGCGCCGATTCGGAAGATTCTCAGTTCCCGCGTCTTCGGCTTGATCGCCGCAATATCGATGAGCGTCTGGCTGCTCTTGTCGAAAGCCGTCTTGATCGCGTCGTCGGGCATATCGTTCGGATGTATCCCGCCGAATCCCTGCGTTATCACATAGAGAATTTCGCCGACGGTTCCCTGATTGTCGTAGTGGCTGTCTCCCGTAATGCATGCGGCAAAGCGGCAATCCTCGTTTTTCGTGAAATCCCAGGTCACGCCGTCGGTTTCGCCCGCCTCGTTATGCAGGAACCCGCGCACAATGGCGGCCCAGACATCGTCGCGGTCGGCGTGGTCGTCCTCGTAACCCTTCCACGCTCCGAGCGGAGTGCCGACGCAAAAATGCTGGAAGACGACAACGGTCCATCCGGCGGGGAGCCGAAGATGGTCGGCCAGGAACTGGAGCTGTTCCCGCGAATAGCCGTAATACGCTCCGTCGCTGGTGTTCAGGAAAAAGGCGCGTGTCTTCTTTTCCGGAAGGTCGTAATAGCCGTAATCGAAATCGGGTCCGGTGACGGCCGGAACGCCCCGGCGGAGCGTCGGCAGGTTGAATATCTCTCCGAACAGCCGGTTCGATACCATGGGAGCGTGGTCCGGCCCGTGGTCGTGGTTCCCGATACAGAAGAAGACCGGAACCGCGGTGAAATCCTGATAGATCCGCATCTGCGCCGCAATACGCCAGTAAACGCTGTCGGGCTTGCCGCTGTTCATTCCGATGTCGCCGAGATCGACCATGAAATCCGCCCCGAACAGGGCCGCGGCCCGCTGAGCGATGTAAATGTGATTTTTCGCGTCGGACCAGTCGGGTTCCTCGGGGTCGCCGTTGACGGTGGGGTCGGGACGCGGTTCGGAATGGACGTCGCTGACCAGGGGAACGGCGACAACTTCGTCGTTTCCTTTCCACTCCTGAAAGCGCGCCAGGGTAAGATCGATTTCAGACTGCGCCCAGCCGGGAATCGGTTTGAGTCCGCCCTCTTCCGCCTCCTGCGCCGAAATCGAAACGGTGAAGAGGAACGCGAGAATCAACAGCGGAAAGAGTGAGAAAACGGAACGTCTCGAAATCACGGGCATCAATGGCCGCCTTTCTTCGGAACCGGAATTCCGGCATTGGTTGTAACGGACTGTGGTTTGAACGGGGGCGGCATCGGTTTGCCGACCTTCCCGCCCGCACCTTGATTTTAGCAGAAAGGAGTGCGGGCTGCCAGACCCGCGGCCCGGTTCAGTAGAGCGACCAACGGGAGCGAACGGCCAGCCGGTTTGCCGGGGCAAAATTGCCCGCCGCGGCTCGCGGCCCAGAGCCTGGGTTGGCGATTTTCCCCCCGGTTGTTTCAGCCGGCCGGCAGCGCCCGTCTCGTTGTGCGTCCGCGAGCCGCGGCGGGCGGTTTCCCCCCGGTTGTTTTCGCTGGCCGGTATCGCCCGCCTCGTTGTGCGTCCGCGAGCCGCGGCTGGCGGTTTCCCCCCGGTTGTTTTCGCTGGCCGGTATCGCCCGCCTCGTTGGGCGGGCTCAGGTACACGCGGTTCGGGAAAACGGCTCTACTCGATTGTTGTGACGACGGTCAGTCTGCGCCCTTCGGCGAGTTCGGTTTCCCAGGCGATCCGTTTCGGTTTTTTGGGG
>ONWH01000221.1 GCA_900321495.1 uncultured Planctomycetota bacterium | reverse complement strand
CGCCTCGTCGACCGCCATGTGGCCAATCCCGATCCCCGCGAACGTTCCCTGAATTTCCTCCTCGTAAGCTTCCTCTTCATCGGGCGGGAGATACGCCGAATAGGGGTAATACGGCGAACGGCTCAGCATGCCGTCGAGAGCCCCCTCAATCAGTTCTTCCTCTTCGACCGGTTCGAGGGCATCCCTTTCAACCAGGCGGAGCGCCTCCAGAAGAACACGGTCGGGAGGCGAAAGGCGCGAGGCGGCAAAAAGACCGAAAAGAAGAACGAGGACGAGAAAAAAAATGTTCTGCCGAGGCATCGCGGGGGACTCCTCTCAGCCGGCCGGATCACTCGGGGCGGCTTCTTCCGTCAAACATTTCCGCGAGCCTCATAAGCGCGTCGGTCTCAATCTGGCGGACGCGCTCCCGCGTCAGACCGAGCGCCGAACCAATTTCCTTGAGCGTCCTGGGGGCGTATTCGCCGATTCCGTAACGCATTTTGAGTACCGCCGCGTCACGCGGATCCATCTTTTCAAGCTGTTCCATCACGAAGGTAAGGTTGTCATTGTCAACCGTTTCTTCGTCGGGAGTCCGCATCCGCTCATCGCTGATCATCTCGCCGAGCGACCACCCCGATTCGCTCTGGTCGGTCTGGGGGGTCAGGTTGTATATCATAATGGCTTTTCTGATAATCGAGAGCTTTTTGCGCGGCAGGCCCAGGTACTGAACCACTTCTTCCTGCGAGGGGGCGCGTCCTAGTTCTTCGGTGAGATGAGATGTGGCCTTGCGCCACTTCGAGAGGATTTCGACCATATAAGCCGGGATACGGATCGCCTTCGAACAGTTGATCAGGGCACGTTTAATCGACTGCTTGATCCAGTAGCTCGCGTAGGTTGAAAAGCGGGTTCCCATATTCGGGTCGAACCCTTCCACCGCGCGGAGAAGTCCCAGATTCCCCTCTTCAATCAGGTCCTGAAACGAGAGTCCCTTGCCCGTATACGCCCGGGCAATGTTCACCACCAGGCGCAGATTGGCACGGATCATTTTTTCGCGCGCCTCCGCCGACCCCTCGGTCACCTCGACCGCCAGACGGAACTCTTCGGTCGCCGTCAGGAGCGGTGTATCGTTGATCTCCCGCAGATACGTCTCCAGCGGAGACTGAACGGGAGAATCGGAACGGTCTGCTCTTCTCTTTGAGGAACCCACGGAGTACCCAACCAACTCGGACAGAAAGCCGGCGCGGCATCGCCCGGCAACCCGGCCAACCGGAAAATAAAGAACGCCCCCGACCGCGCGCCGAACGTTCGAAACGCGACCGGAAAAACGGGGCAACAACACCCGCCGACGCGTTTCCGAGAGGAAAAAATCTCCGAGACGCGGCGGTCCTTCCCACGTTACAGTTAATCGGCACACGGTTCGAACCGCTCGAACGGAAGGTAAGATTAACCGGATGTTATAATAAGACAGGTTATAAGGGAGGCGGGAAACCAAAAAAAACGCCGAAAAAAAACGGGAAGCCCGGCGCTTCCCCGTTTTATAGGTTCAGGATCGGAACAGATTCCCCGGAACAGCGCCCCGGAACAAGGTGCGCCGGACGGGGAAAGCTGCTTATTTCTTGCTCCATTTCTGCGCGGCAAAGAGCATCCCGCGGGCGCCGGTCATCGTCTTTTCCCTCATCGCGGCCAGATCGGAATTCGACTGCGGAAGCTCCTTGGCTTTCTGCAGACGGCTCTCGGCCTCTTCGAGAGTGACCTGCTCGGGAAGAAGAACGCGGTCGGTCAGAATCGAAACCGTTTCGTCCGAGACTTCCAGAAATCCCCCTTCGATGAAGAACGCCGCGGTCCCCTCCTCGGCGGAAGTGATTCTCAGTTCACCAGCGCCGATCCGGGCGACAACCGGAGCATGCCCCTTGCCGATCCCGTATTCACCGTCGTAAAGCGGAACGACCACAAAGGAAGCTTCCCGGTCGATTTCGGTCCTTTCAGGTGTAACAACTATGCACTTCATTCCGGAGACCTGTTTGCACTAAAATATCGTTTTAAGAAAGGGTGATTCCGGCCGCCGTCCCGAAACTCCGGCGGCGGCCGGCTCGGCGGGGAAGAATCTACTTCTTCCGGGCTTCGGCTTCCATCCGTTCGGCCTGTTCGGCGGCCTGTTCGATCGAACCGACATACATGAACGCCTGTTCGGGAAGGTGATCCCACTTGCCGGCGGCAATCTCTTCGAACGAACGGATCGTATCTTCGAGCGGAGTGATTTCGCCCGGCTTGCCGGTAAAGACCTCAGCGACGAGGAACGGCTGCGAGAGGAACCGTTCCATACGGCGGGCCCGATGAACCACGCGCTTGTCTTCTTCGCCGAGCTCATCGACACCCAGAATCGCGATGATGTCCTGAAGTTCACGGTAGCGCTGCAGTGTCTGCTGAACCAGACGCGCGCAGTTATAGTGGCGCTGACCGACATACTGCGGGTCAAGAACGCGGCTCGACGAGGCGAGCGGGTCGACCGCGGGATAAATCCCCTTTTCGGAAATCGAACGTTCGAGATAGACAAACGCGTCGAGCTG
>ONWH01000072.1 GCA_900321495.1 uncultured Planctomycetota bacterium | reverse complement strand
AAGCCGAGGCGGGCCGCCCCGGACCGGGGGATATTCTCTGAAAAGTTCTCTGTTTCGCCGCGGGTTTCGTCCGGGCATAAAAAAACCGGCTTGCGCCGGTTAAGTGGAGGATAACGGGTTCGAACCGATGACCTTTTGGCTGCCAGCCAAACGCTCTCCCAACTGAGCTAATCCCCCGAAGGTTAGGTGAAGTATACCACTCTATCGGCTTTCGTCAACTCCCTCTCTTACTCAAATCCGAAAAAACAGCGCTTTTTTTCCGGTGCCCCTTTTTAAAAGAGGCCGTTCTGCGTTATATTATAGCAAACGGAAAAGAGCATGCGGCGCTGAATTGAAAGATCCCCTTTCGGCGGCGCGCGCCGACGGTTCAACCCCAAAATCCGATTGATGGCAATTACTTCATTCCCCTGGGTTCAGGAACTCTGCCGGCATAAGCCGGTCATCTGTCCTTCTCTCCTGGCCGCGGATTTCGCGAATCTGCAGCGCGAAATCCGCCTGGTTGAAGAGGCCGGAGCGCGGGTACTCCACGTCGATGTGATGGACGGGCATTTTGTGCCGAATATCAGCATCGGAGTTCCGGTTGTCGCGTCGATCCGCAAAATCACCCGTCTGCCCCTTGACGTTCACCTGATGATTTCCGACCCCGCCCGGTACGCCGAGCCGTTTATCGAGGCGGGCGCCGACTCCCTCCTGTTTCATATCGAGGCGGTGCCCGAACCGGAGGAGCTGATCGGCCGGATCCGCGCACTCGGCGCGGCGCCGGGCCTGGTACTCAACCCGAAGACGCCGGCCGAGGCGGTTCTTCCCTACGCGCCCCTGGCCGATATCCTTCTGACGATGAGTGTTCAGCCGGGGTTCGGAGGCCAGAAGTTCATGCCCGGCGTGCTCGAAAAGGTCCGAAAATTCAAACAGGTCGCCCGGTCCGACACCCTCCTTTCGATTGACGGCGGGATCGGCAAATGGACGATAAATGAAGCTGCGCGTGCCGGTGCCGATATGTTCGTGGCCGGGACGAGTGTCTTTGACGCGGTCAACTACGCCGAACGGATCAGGCTCCTCCGGCGGTTGGCGGCCGAACGATAGATTCAATCAAGAGAATAACATGCCGGAAAAGAAACAATCTCTCCAGGAACCTCCCGCCCAGCAGGTCAATCCTCCGAGCCCGCCGCGCCCTCATTCCCCGACCGACAAGAGCCCGGATCTCCGCAAAGGGGTGCCGGAAGGGCTCTGGATCAAATGTCCCGGATGCCTGGCGACGATCTTTCGAAACGAGGCGCTCAAACGGCTCGACGTCTGTCCCGAATGCGGGTACCACTGGCCGGTTCCGGCCCAGCAGCGGATCGCCCAGATCATCGACGAGGGGACGTTCGAGGAATGGGATGCCGACCTGGTTCCGGGCGATCCCCTTTCGTTCGTCGACCGGCGCCCCTATGTCGATCGTGTGAGGAGCGACCAGGAGGCCACGGGGCTGAAGGACGCTGTGATCACCGGAACCGGCCGGATCCGCGCGCGGAAAACCGTGATCGGCGTGACCGATTCCCGGTTCATCATGGGGAGCATGGGATCCGTCGTCGGCGAGAAGCTGACCCGTGCCGCTGAACGCGCCGCCGAAACGGGGCTTCCGCTGATCATCATTTCCGGTTCCGGCGGCGGGGCGCGTATGCATGAGGGGATCCTCTCTTTGATGCAGATGGCCAAGGTGAGCGCCGCGCTGGCGCGGCTTCATCAGGCGGGTGGGCTCTTCATTTCGGTCATGACAAACCCGACGATGGGGGGCGTGGCGGCAAGCTTCGCGTCGCTGGGCGACTTGATCTTCGCCGAACCGAAGGCGCTGATCGGGTTTGCCGGACCGCGCACCATCAAGGCGACGATCAAAATCGAGCTGCCGAAAGGGTTTCAGACGAGCGAGTTTCTTCTGGAACACGGATTTATCGACCGGATTGTGAAACGCGGCGACCTTAAGAGCGAACTGGCCCGGGCGATCGACTACTGCAACAAATAGAAATTTTTCGTAAAGGGTGCCGATGAGCGATAAGAAAAAGGTCGACGAGATTATCCAAAAAGGGGAAAACCTTCTGCTCGAAGGGAAGGCCGCCGATGCCATCAGACTCTATGAGGACGCGATCGAAAAGAATCCCGCCAGCTCGCGGCTCTATGTGGCGCGGGGGAACGCGTATTTCTGCGAGCGGAACTGGCGGTTCGCCTGCCGCGACTACACCGTCGCTGTCCGGCTGAACCCCGACAGCCCCGAGACGTTCTATTCGCTCGGCCTGGTCACCTTCCTGATGAACGGGCCCGAAACCGCGCTCAAATGCTATACACGGGCCATTGAACTCAAGCCGGACTACGCCGACGCGTATTACAACCGCGGGGTCATTTACGACGAGATGGGGATGTACGTTACCGCGTCCGAGGACTATACCAAGGCGATCGAGCTGAATCCGGAAATGACCGCCGCGTGGAATAACCGCGGGAACGACTGGGTCGATATGGAGGAGTTTGAAAACGCCCTGGCCGATTTCGACGAGGTGATCCGCCTGAACCCCACGCGCGAGAAAGCGTACGGGAACCGCGGCTACGTCCGGCAGAAGCTCGGCGATATTGACGGCGCGCTCGAAGATTACGCCAAGGCGCTCGAATCGGACCCGGAAGACGGCGGCACCTATGCCAACCGGGGGCGCCTTTTCATGGAGCGGAAGGATTATCAGGCGGCGGTCGAAGACTTTTCGGAACTGATCCGGCTCGCCCCGATGAGTCCGACTGCGTACGAACTGCGTGCCGAGGCGTACACCGCGCTCGGGAATGCCGAGGCCGCCGCCGAAGATATGAAAAAGGCCGAGGCGTTCGGCAGCCGCGTCGAGCCGGACGACGAGGAAGACGACAGCGACTGCGGCTGCGGCTGCGAACATGACGGTGACTGCGGCTGCGGTCACGATGCCGCAGACGGCGGGCCGGCGAGCGATGAGTAAAAAGGGGAAGAGGGAACCGTCGCGGAAACTCCGGGTCGAGTTCAAGCGGAACCGCTCGTCCCGTACCCGCGAGAAGGACTGGACTCAGCGGTATCGCGCCGGATCGGAGTCGGCCGAGACTTCTCCCGAAAGCGAAGATGCCCTTCAGGGCGAGCGGATCAGCGGAAAAGGGGACCTGGTTCGAAAGCGTACCGTTGTCGGTTCGGTCCTGCCGACCGAAAACGCGTCGGGGGAGCGGGGCGATTTCCGCGTCCTTCCCGATGTGAGCGGCAAGCCGACCCTTCCCGGCCGTGTGGTCAGTGTGCACGGCCTCTATTCCCGGGTCGAGGAAGAAGAGACGGGCCGGATCTACACATGCGCGACCCGGCGTATTCTGAAAACTCTTTCAACGGAACAGCGGCAGGTCGTTATCGTCGGCGACCGCATTCGGTTTCGGCCCGCCTCGGATGACGAGGGAATCATCGAACGGATCGAACCGCGGTTCGGTTCCCTTTCGCGGACCAGCCGCGGACGGAAGCATATTCTTGTCACGAACGTCGATCAGGCGCTGATCGTTGCCAGCGCCGCCGAACCGGCGATCAAGCCGAATCTGATCGACCGTCTGTTGGTGACCTGCGGACGAGCCGGCATTACGCCGGTCATCCTTGTCAACAAGTTCGACCTGGCCGATCCGCCGGAACTGATGCCCCTTTTCGGCGTCTACGCGCAGATGGGGTATAAGGTGATTCCGACGAGCACCAAGACGGGGTACGGCATTGCGCGCGTCAAACGCCTTCTGGCCGGACGCGAAAGTGTGGTGGTCGGCCAGAGCGGTGTCGGCAAGTCGTCCCTCCTGAACGAAATCGAGCCGGGGCTGAGCCTCCGTACCGCCGAGGTCTCGCTCGAGAACCAAAAGGGACGCCATACAACAACCGCCGCCGAGCTGCTGCGCCTTTCGTTCGGCGGGTATGTCGTCGATACGCCGGGGATCCGCCAGTTCATGCTCTGGGATATCATCTCCGAGGAGGTGATGGCGTATTTCCGCGACCTCTGCCCCTACGAGAACCTCTGTAAGTTTTCGGACTGTACACACACCCACGAGAACGGCTGTGCGGTGAAAGACGCTGTCGCCGACGGCCGGGTCGACGCCCGCCGATACGCCAGTTACCTTTCGATCCGCGCCGGCGAGATGGTCGACGGCTAGCCGGCCCGAAAGGACATCCGATGCGCTTTATGGAATTTCTGCGGGCTCTGGCGAGCGAACTGTCGGCCGGCCGGAACGAAGACCCGGGCGTTGTACCGCGGAAAAAGCGCGGGTTCAGCGCTCCGAGCGCAAAGGACCGGCTCGGACGGGCGGGGGAAGAACTGGCGGCGGAACGGTTCAAAAAAGGGGGTTGGAAGATTCTCGAGAGGAATCTTTCCCTCCCGTCGTGTGAAATCGATATCGTCGCCCGCGACGGCGGAACGCTTGTTTTCGTTGAAGTGAAAACGCGCCGCGGCGAGGGGTACAGCGACCCGTATGCCGAGGTTCCGGCTTCACGCCGGAACAGGATGCGCCGCGCCGCGTCCGAATATCTCCGGTGGCGCGGACTTGACCGCCGGACCCCCTGCCGTTTTGATATCGCGATGATCGTCTGGCCGGAAGGGGAAGACCCCCGGTTCAATCATATCAAAGACGCGTTTTAGCCTTTCGAATCTCTATCGGCACCGCGCGCGTGTATAGCTGAGCTGCCTGGCGTTGAGCGGGACAAACTCGCCCGTTTCCGGAATGGCGGGGAAGAGAATGCCGATCAGGCGTTTCTGTAAATCAACGATGGTCCCGGGCTGGAATACGCTTGTCTCGATGGCGTTCCGGCCGCGCGGCGCAGCCTGCCAGAACCGGTTCCGCTCTTTGCGCGGGATGTCGCACTTGTTCAGCACCAGCAGGGAAGGGGTCTCTCCGCGCGGGAAGACTCCCCCCGCCGCGCAAAGCGCCCGGGTGAATTCGGCGACCGGATCGGTTCCCGGCGCGGTGATGTCGTAGACGGTCAGGAGGAGGTCGGCCTTGTCCAGCAGAGGGGCGATCCGTCCGATTCCCTCCTTTTCGAGCCTGCCCGCCCCCTCCCGGACTCCGGCGGTATCGCTCAGTCGGAGAGGGAACCCGTCGATCACCGTTTCGACCGAGACGGCGTCGCGCGTCGTTCCGGCGCGCGGATCGACCAGCACGCGGCCGAATCCGAGCAGGGCGTTCAGGAGAGAACTTTTTCCGGCGTTGACCGGTCCGATCAGGAGAACGTGCGGCGGCGCGTAGAGACTCTTTCCGACCCGCGCCAGAAGCTCGGCCCGTGCGAGGCATTCAGCCCGGGCGGCCCGATCCAGGGTCTCAAGCCGGGCGAAAAACCGTCCGGCGGCCGATTCCTGCTCGAGGAGAAGCCGCGCCGCCCGTTCGGTGCGCGCGTAGGGGAGAAGCCGCGCCGCCTCGGCCCGGAAATCGGGTTCTCCGTCGGCCGGCCCTTCCCACACCGGGGGCTCGTCGGGCCGGAACACCCCTCCCGATTCGGTCAGACGGCGGACGATCGCCCGGCGGACCGCACTGCCGCCGTGAGAGTGAATCTCCAGTTTTTCCGGGGAAACGGCGCGAACGAGGACTTCCTCATGCAGCCCCTCTCCCAGGGAGAAATGACCGTAGATCGGACGGCTGCGCCGCGCGGCGAGGTCGCCGGCGGTCGGTGCGCGGCCGCTTGGAAAAGTGAAAAGGGTGCGGAACGCCTCCTCGGCGCCCGGACCGGAAATGAGAAGGCTTCCGATCCCCCCCCGGCCGTCGGGGGTGAGCGGAATGATCGAAAACGGTTCAGACACGTTCCGTGGGCTCCTCGTCTCGCGTCTCGTTTGCAGAGTTTTCGGCGTTCGGCACCCCGCTTTCCGCCGGTTCCGCATCGGGAGTCTCCGCGAATTCCGGGCCTCCCTCGCTCTCCTGCAGAATCGGCCGGAGCCGGTGTGCCGGACCGGTCGATTCGGAATGGATCACGTCGAACGCGACGCCGTCGAGATTCTTCCGCAGGAGGAGATAGAGGGCGACTCCCGCGTAGCACGCGTAACCGAGGAGGAACCCGTAGGGGAGCATGATTGTCAGAGCCCACCACGAGAGGGACCAGAGATTGTCCGAAATCAGCACGTCCGTATCGAGACCGCTCAGGTTGAAGAAATTGACAGTCCCGACCAGAACGAAGACCCCGCCCTTCAGAAGGAAGAACCCCGCCGCGCCGAAGAGCGCCGCCAGGGCCAGATAGAAGAGGGTGTGGAACGGACGCTGAAAGATGTAGGCGAAGACTCGCGAGAAGGCGTCGAACCCGTCACAATTGTCGACCGCGACGGCCGCGGCCAGCATCGGCAGGCCGAGAACCAGTCCGGCGGCGATCAGGATGGAGAGCCAGACGGTTCCGAGCAGAATGGGGGTTCCGTGGGTGAAGAACCAGTGTGATTTTTCCATCATGCCGATGAGCGCGACGGAGAGGAGAAATCCCGAAAGGGGTATCAGAATCGCCAGAACGAACGAAGCGTACCGGGCAGAGGCGAATTTCAGTCCCCTCCCGAGCGGGACACGCTCGGTTGTCACCAGGCGCATCGCTCCGCGCCGCGCCATGAAGAGCCACGGAAAGAGGACAGCCGTGAAGAAGACGGCAAACCCGATCATGACCGGGCCGGCATGGCAGCAGAAGGGACAGACGAGCGATTTGAAGAGGAGAACCGAAAAATCGCCCGTGCCGGGGGACCGGCCGGTGAGCGCCATCAGCAGGAGGATCAAAAGCGTTCCCAAGACGGTCGGCCCGACCCGAAACGCCAGGACCAGGGCACGGAAGAAGAGAACCCCCGGAAGGAGTTCCTGCCAGTCGATGCGTCGGATTGTCCCCTGATCTAAATCTTCAATGGTCTTCATCGGTTACCCACCCTTCGGCGATCTCTTCGTCCTCTTCGTTTTTGTCGGAAAGGAAGGGGTACTTCTCATCGAGCCAGCGCCCCAGATCTATCGTTTTACAGCGGTTCGAGCAGAACGGCAGGGAGGTTTCGGCGCTTTCCGGTTCAAACTCGCGTCCGCAGATCGGACATTTCATCTTCGGATCCTCTCTTTGGGGAGGTGCACGCAACGGCGGCGCTTTTCCTCCCGAAAAAGGGGGACCGCGCGGGAAATCGTGTTCATTTTACCCACTGAAGGCAGTTTCGTCAATGAAACGCGTCAGCGCTGCGGCGGGGCGGTTTTTGGCATCGGCGTGCCGCACGCCTTACCGCTCCCCCCCTTCCCTTATTGCTGTTTTTATCTTATTATATCTAAAGAGTAACTGTATCATCCCGCGGTGCGTACTGTCCGCATCAAGGGGCTTTCGTTCATCAAAGAGAATGCAAGAGGAAAGAAATGCGCCGTCTTTTTATCGCCGGTAACTGGAAGATGAATATGAAACTCGATTCCGCCAAGGCTCTCGCCGAAGGTCTGAAAGCCGAGGCCGCAGGGGTCGGTGAGGTCGATATCGCCGTCTGCCCTCCGTTCGTCTACATTCCGGCGGTTGCCGAAATTCTGGCCGGGTCGAATATCGGTTACGGCGCGCAGAACGTCTATTTCGAAAAGGCGGGCGCCTTCACCGGTGAAATCGAAACCGCGATGCTGACCGACTTCAACTGCAAGTACGTCATTCTGGGACACAGCGAACGCCGCCACATCATGGGCGAGTCGAGTGAGCTGGTCAATAAAAAGGTTCACGCCGCGCTGGCCGCCGGCCTCACTCCGATCGTCTGCGTCGGTGAACTCCTCTCCGAACGGGAAGCGGGCGTGACGAGCCAGGTCAACCGCCGTCAGTTCGACGGGTCGTTCTCGGGCGTTTCGGCCGAGGACATGAAAAAATGCGTTATCGCCTACGAACCGGTCTGGGCGATCGGCACCGGCAAAGTCGCCACTCCCGAACAGGCTCAGGAAGTTCATGCCGATCTCCGCGCTCTGATGACCGAACGCTACGGCAAAGAGGTTGCCGATGTCGTCCGCATCCAGTACGGCGGGAGCGTCAAGGCGAACAACGCCCAGGAACTCCTTTCAAAACCCGATATCGACGGCGCGCTGGTCGGCGGTGCCTCCCTGAAAGTCGACGCTTTCATGGGAATCATCAACGCCTGCCGTTCGATCCAGAAGTGAGTTTGCCGAAAGGGTAAGACGCCGTTCACATCAAGAATCCGTTTTTTCACAGAGGAAAAGTGAAAGCATGATTTCTGTTTTACAGACGCTTCTGTTTGTCTTCATGGTCATCCTGATGCTCTTTATGCTCCTGATCATCCTTCTCCAGCGTGGAAAAGGAGGAGGGTTGGTCGGCGCCTTCGGCGGTATGGGGGGGAACAGCGCGTTCGGAGCCAAATCGAGCGACGTCTTTATGCGTATTACCATCTGGACGGCCATCATCTGGTTTGTCCTTTGTATTGCCGGCGGGTACATCTTCAAGAAGACCAGACGGGGCGATCTGCTGGTTCCCGATGCGCCCGTCGCGGCACCCGCGGCGCCCGCCGATGGCGCGCCGGTTGCCGAGCCTGCCGCTCCGGCTACCGACGCCGCGCCTGCTGCTGACGCCGCGCCTGCCGGTGATGCCGCGCCCGCCGGTGACGCTGCGCCTGCCGGTGATGCCGCGCCCGCGGCCGAGTGAGACAACTCTCCGGAAAGGACTACTGCTTTGCTGAGTATGACAGGCTTCGGCGGGGCAAACACCCGCCGGAACGGCTACGTGATCGCGTCAGAGATCAAGACGGTCAATAACCGATACTTTAAGGCCGCCTTACGGATCTCTGACGGATTTTCGTCCTTGGAACCGCAGATTGAATCGCTTCTCCGTTCGAAAATCGACCGGGGGACGATCAGCGTTCAGCTCAAAATCCGCCGTGAAGAGGGCCAGTCCCGCTTCCAGATCAACGAGGCCGCCCTTTCGTATTACCTAGACCGCGCCCGCAGTACCGCCGGGTCCGATGCCGGTCTGGCCATGGGCGGAGTCGCCGATTTCTTCCGGCTTCCCGGCGTCATCGAAGAGTCGGGCCAGTCCGAGTCGGCACAGGAGGCGTGGCAGGCGGTTGAAGAGAATCTCTGCCAGGCCCTTGACGCCCTTTCCGAAATGCGCCGCCGCGAGGGGGACGAGATGGAAAAAGCGATCCGCCGGCACTGCGGCGACCTTGCGGCGAGGATTGCCAAGGTCGAAGAACTGGTCCCGCAGGTTTCGGCCCGCTACCGCGAAAAACTCCTCGAACGGGTCTCGGCGATCATGTCCGAGCATCAGCTTACCGTCAGCGAAAACGATTTCATCCGTGAGATCGCCCTTTTTGTCGACAAGTCGGACATCTCCGAGGAGATCGTCCGGTTCCGCTCTCACCTGGACCAGTTCGACGCCGCGCTCAAAATGACCGCCCCCTGCGGGAAACGGCTCGACTTTCTGACCCAAGAGATGTTTCGCGAGGTCAACACGATCGGTTCGAAAGCGAACTTTTCCGAGATTACCTACTGGGTGGTCGACATGAAAACAATCGTTGAAAAGATTCGCGAAATGGTGCAGAACGTCGAATAGGGATTTGCCAATGACTTCACCTCATTCGGCCGGCGCCGCCGACGGAAAGCTGATCATCGTCTCCGGCCCTTCGGGGGCCGGGAAGGGGACGGTTCTCCGCCGTGTGCGCGAAGAGGGGCTTTTCCCTCTGGTAATGAGTGTCTCGGCAACGACGCGCGCAAAGCGTCCCGGTGAAGAGGACGGCGTCGATTACTTTTTCCTGACCCGTGAGGATTTCCTGGCCCGGCGCGGGCGGGGCGAGTTTCTCGAATCGTTTGAGGTCTATCCCGGCGGCGCCCTTTACGGCACCCTGGCCGAACCGGTCATGCGCCAGCTGAAGGCGGGAAAATGGGTTGTCCTCGAAATCGACGTCAAGGGCGCGCGGCAGGTTCGGCGGTCTTTCCCCGATGCGGTGAGCATCTTCGTGCAGCCGCCGAGCTTCGAAGTCCTCGAAGAGCGTCTGCGCGGCCGGGGGACCGAAAGCGAAGAGTCGCTTGCCAAACGTCTGGCCCAGGCGAAGAGTGAATTGGCCAGCGCCGATGAATACAAGTACCGTGTTGTCAATGACCGGCTCGACGATGCCGTTGCCGATCTGACCGCGATCCTGAAAAACTGTTGAGGCGGCTTTCGGGCGCTGCACAGCGCTGCGTGCCGTCTCTTTTACGAAACCATTGAAATTCGGAGCGTTTAACTATGATCGACGAATTGCGTGATGAGAAACTCATTGAAAAGGTCGGTGGGCGTTTTCAGCTGTCCGCGCTGATCCAGAAGCGGCTTGTCTATCTGAACAAGGGGGCCGCTTCGTTCGTTGAGTCGGACGGCTCGAAGAGCAAGCTCGAACTGGTCATTCAGGAAATCGTCGAGGATAAAATCTATCTCGATACCCAGGGGAACCTCTGTTATCGCGACGGCTCCAAGCCCGAACCTCTCCCGGCGGATAACGCGGGGGATGAGTTCGCGTTCGATTCCGAATCGGGTCCGGTTTTCAGCCCCGAGGGCGACTGACCGGCGGGGAGGGTTCGATGACGCTCAAAGGGACTGAAATACTCGTGGGGGTGACCGGCGGGATCGCCGCGTTCAAGGCGGCGGCGCTCGTCAGCCGTTTGACGGCGGCCGGCGCGGGCGTTTCGGTGATGATGACCGAAGCGGCCGCGAAACTCGTCTCCCCTCAGACGTTCTATGCCCTTTCGGGCCGGCCGGTCCGCCTTTCCCTCTGGACCGATCCGCAAAGCGCCCATCCGCATATCACCACAGGGAAAGAAGCGCAGATCTTCTGCGTGGCTCCCGCCACGGCCGACGTCATGGCCAAGGCGGCGGCGGGAATCGCCGACGACCTTGTCTCAACGACGGTTCTCGCGTTCGACGGGCCGATTCTTCTGGCGCCGGCGATGAACCGCGTCATGTGGTCGATACCGGCAACTCAGAGGAACGCCGCGCAGCTCAAAAAGGACGGTTTTTATTTCGTCGGGCCCGAAATCGGGCGTCTGAGCTGCGGTGACGAGGGGATCGGCCGCATGGCCGAGCCGGAAGCGATTCAGCGGGCGATCGAAGATATCCTTACCGGGGCAGCGCCGAAACCCGCCCGCTGACACTGTCTCACGCGTCCCGTTTCGCGGGGCGCCCAATTCCAACCCATAGAAACACAGACGATGAAACCGACTGAAACTCCCGCGTGGAAAGCGCTTGCCGAACATAAAAAAGAAGCCGAATCCTTCTCGATGCGCGAGATGTTCGCCGCCGATCCCGACCGGTTCGGGAAATTTTCGATTGACTGGGACGGCATCCTTTTCGATTACTCGAAAAACCTGATCACTTCCGAGACAATCGAGAAGCTCACAGCGCTGGCCGAGGAGTGCGGCCTGGCCGAAAAGATAGAAGAGATGTTCACCGGCAGGAAGATCAACGTCACCGAACAGCGCGCCGTGCTGCACACCGCGCTGCGCAACCGGAGGAACACGCCGGTCCTCGTTGACGGCGAAGACGTCATGCCGAAGGTGAACGCCGTCCTCGGCAAGATGAAGTCGTTCAGCGAACAGGTGATTTCCGGCGCGTGGACCGGATGGACGGGGAAACCGATCACCGACATCGTCAACATCGGGATCGGCGGCTCCGATCTCGGCCCCTACATGGTGACCGAAGCGCTGAAGCCGTATCGGACACGCCTGCGCCCCCATTTCGTATCGAACGTCGACGGGACGCATATCGCCGAGACCCTGAAAAATCTCGACCCCGAAACGACCCTCTTCATCATCGCCTCGAAGACGTTCACCACCCTGGAGACGATGACCAACGCCAACTCGGCGCGCGAGTGGTTTCTGGCGGCCGCGAAAGACGAGTCGGCGATTGCCAGGCATTTCGTCGCCCTTTCGACGAACCGCGAAGAGGTCGAAAAGTTCGGTATCGATCCGGCCAACATGTTCGAGTTCTGGAACTGGGTCGGCGGACGCTATTCCCTCTGGTCGGCGATCGGTCTTTCGATTGTCCTTTCGGTCGGTTTCGGCAACTTCGCCGAGCTCCTGACCGGCGCCCACGAGACGGACGTCCATTTCCGCCTCACGCCGTTCAAAAAGAACATTCCGGTTCTGATGGCGCTTCTGGGGGTTTGGTATAACAACTTCTTCGGCGCCGAGACACACGCGATTCTTCCCTACGACCAGTATCTTCACCGCTTTCCGGCGTATCTCCAGCAGGGTGATATGGAAAGCAACGGCAAGCGGGTCGACCGCGAGAACAATCCGGTCGGCTATTCCACCGGACCGATCATCTGGGGCGAACCGGGGACGAACGGCCAGCACGCCTTCTATCAGCTGATCCACCAGGGAACGAAGCTGATCCCGTGCGATTTCATCGCGCCGGTTGAAACACAGAATCCGGTCGGCGACCACCATGACAAGCTGATCGCCAACTTCATCGCGCAGACCGAGGCGCTCATGCGCGGCAAGACCGAAGACGAAGCCTATGCCGAACTGAAAGCCTCCGGCCTTTCCGAACAGGAAGCGCGCCGCCTGGCGCCGGCAAAGGTCTTTCCCGGCAACCGTCCGACCAATACCATCTTCGTTCAGAAGCTGACCCCCAATATGCTCGGGCGCCTGATCGCGCTGTATGAAATGAAAATCTTCGTTCAGGGGATCATCTGGAACATCAACTCGTTCGACCAGATGGGTGTCGAGCTCGGCAAACAGCTGGCCAAGGTGATTCTGCCCGAACTGACCAACAAAGACGAGGTCACTTCGCACGACGCCTCGACCAACGCGTTGATCAATTACTACAAGAGGTGCAAGTAACAGGTACATTTATCGGAATGATTCATTAACCGTCTAACCAGAAGGAGCAAAACGAGAAATGGCTAAGAAAACGATTGCAAATGTGGATGTCAAAGGGAAATCCGTCCTCATCCGTGTTGACTTCAATGTCCCGCTTGACGAAAACGGCAAGATTACCGATGACCGCCGTATCCGCATGGCGCTGCCGACGATCACCTCGGTCCTCGAACGGGGCGGAAAGGTGATCCTGATGAGTCACCTCGGCCGTCCGAAAGACGCTCCGGACCCGAAATTCACGTTAAAGCCGGCCGCCGACCGCCTTGCCGAACTGATCCCGAACAAGGTAGTGTTTGCCGCCGACACCGTCGGCGACGATGCCAAAGCGAAAGTCGCCGCTCAGCAGGACGGTGAAGTGGTCGTTCTCGAAAACCTCCGGTTCCAACCGGGTGAAAAGAAAGGCGACGCCGAATTCGCCAAGCAGCTGGCCGCGTTCGCCGATGTTTACGTCAACGACGCGTTCGGCACCTGCCACCGGACCGACGCCTCGATGGTTGCCGTGCCCGAAGCGATGGAAGGAAAACCGAAGGTCTGCGGTTTCCTCGTCGAAAAGGAAATCAAATACCTGACCGACACGATCAGCAGCCCCGCCCGCCCGTTCGTGGCAATTCTCGGCGGCGCCAAGGTTTCGGACAAGATCATGGTCATCAAGAACCTGCTCGGCATCTGCGACAAGGTTCTGATCGGCGGCGCGATGGCGTATACGTTCTCGCTGGCCCAGGGCGGCAAAGTCGGCAAATCGCTCGTCGAGACCGACAAAGTCGATCTGGCGAAAGAACTCCTCGCCGAAGGGGGCGACAAGCTCGTCCTGCCGGTTGATACACACGCCGGCGACGCGTTCAGCGCCGACTGCAAAAAGGAGATCGTCCCCGCCGGTCAGATTCCCGAAGACTACGAAGGGCTCGATATCGGTCCTGAGACCGCGAAACTCTACTGCGACATCGTCAAGGGCGCCAAGACGGTCGTCTGGAACGGTCCGATGGGCGTTTGCGAAATGCCTCCGTTCGACGAGGGAACGAAAGCCGTCGCCCAGGCGATTGCCGAAAGCGACGCCGTGAGCATCATCGGCGGCGGCGACAGCGCGGCCGCAATTCAGAAGCTCGGTTTCGCCGACAAGGTCACCCACGTCTCGACCGGCGGCGGTGCGTCGCTGGCGATGCTCGAAGGGAAGAAATTCGCCGCGGTCGATCTGCTCGACGAGTGATCCCGCAGTAGTAGTAATCTTTCCCTGAGATTCCGAATCAGATCCGAGCGCCGGCTCGCAGTATCGGTTGCCCCGATATCGAGCCGGGCGCTCGCTTTTTTCTTGTTTTCCCGCGCGCTTTTCCGATCTGAGTCCCGTTTTTTGCGAAAAACGCTCCGGCGAGGTGTTTTTTTCATTCCGATCTGGTAGAATGGATGTGCGGTTCCGGCCGCCTGCGGCAGCGGTGTTCCGCCGCGGTCCTTTTTGAATTTTCTTTTCCGGCGCTTTCCTGGGAAAGGAAGTTCTCACGGAAGAACATCTTAATGGTGGGAGTGTAGTATGACACGTCAGGCAGTGGTCCTCGCCGCGGGGAAGGGGACCCGGATGAAATCGGATCTTCCGAAGGTTCTCTATCCCGTTCTGGGGAAACCGATTATCGACTATGTCCTGGACGCTCTTGCGCGCGCAGGGATCGAACGGACGATTGTGGTGGTCGGCTACCACGGTGAAGAGGTCCGCCGCGCGCTGGCCGGCCGCCCGAACATCGAGTTCGCCGAACAGACCGAGCTGCTCGGAACCGGGCATGCCGTGATGAGCTGCCGTGACCTGCTCGAAAACTCCGCCGACTCGGTCTTCGTGATCGCCGGCGACTCGCCGATGCTCCGCGGTGAAACGGTCGGAAAGATTTTTGACATTTACGAAGAGGCCGCCGCCGGAGGGGAACCGGTCTCGGCGGTTCTGGGGACGGTGATCAAAGACGATCCCGCCGGAATGGGGCGGATCCTGCGCGGCGAAAACGGTGATTTCATCGGGATCGTCGAACACAAGGACGCCACCGAGGCGCAGCGGGCGATTACCGAAATCAACATGAGTTACTACCTCTTCAACACGCGTGATCTGCTCGACTCCCTGTCCGAAATCAAGGCGAACAACGCGCAGAAGGAGTATTACATCACCGATGTGCCCGCGATTCTTCTCGGCAGGGGGAAAAGGGTCAGGGCGGTTCCGGTTCTGGAACCTTCGGAATGCCTCGGAGTGAACACCGTCGACGATGTCCGGCGGGTCGAAGAGGCGATCCTCGCAGGACGGCAAGATTAACCTGTTTCAAAAAGGGACTTTATGTCGAGTCAGTCGATCAGGGAAGTGCACGAAAAGATCCGCTACATCCACAGCCTCTACCGTCAGCTCAAAACGCTCGCCTCGCGGTATAACAACGTCCAGCTGCGGGTCAAGGTGCAGAAAAAGAAAACCGCCGAAGCCGAGGCGGACTACGCAGATATCAAAGCCCAGCTCGATAAGCTGAATGCCGAAATCCGTCAGGCTGAGGGGCGTTACTCCATGATTGACGCGGCGCTTCAAAAGCGGAAGGCGCAGCTGGACGCGGCCAAGAGCAACAAGGAGTACACCACGCTCAAAGACCAGATCGCCGATGACCAGCGCCGGAACGACGCCCTGGCCGACGAAATCCTCGCCCAGACCGAAAAGGCCGAAGAGTTCGCTCCCCGCCTGACAGAGGCCCAGAACGCCATCGATCAGGCGCGCGCCGCGCAGTCCGCCGTTGAAAGCGAACTGCGCCAGCTCGTTCCCGAACTGAAAGAGAGTTCCGAACATCTCCAAAGCGAGCTGCGTCTGAAACTCAAAGAGGTCGATACCGAGTTCGCCCCGCCTCTGCGCGAGGCGCTCCGCGCGTTCGACGGAGATCAGGCAATGGCGCCGGTCGAAGGGGAATACTTCTGCGGCGGCTGCCGTATGGAGATTCCGATGCAATACATCGTGGCGCTCTGTGAGGGGAAACCGTATACCTGCGGTTCCTGCGGGCGTTTTATCTACCTGCCGAAAGATTTCACCATCAACAATGACGAGGACGAATAAAACGTCCCTTTCGAATCCGAAAGAGCCTTAAAGGAAATCCGTATGAAATACAAAGTCCTTCTTGCCGCGTTTGCACTTACCCTTTCGGCCCTTTGTGCCGATGCCGCCGATCAGGACACGTCGGTCGTTCCGGACGCGTTTCAGCCGCAGAGCGAACGGGTCAGCGCCGACGCGCGCGTCCGCCGCTATCTGACTCCCGAACGCGTCGTCTGGACGAGCGATACCGGCGTCTATCGCGCAGAGGAACTCTTCGCGCCGTCCCTCCTTCAAACGTCGACCGCCGATATGCGCGGCGGCTTTCGGATGGAGAAGAAGACGGACGCGCCGTGCGCCGTTCTGCTCGATTTCGGCGCCGAGTTCCACGGCGGGATCCGTCTTGAGTCGCGCGACCTGACCCCGTCGGAGGGGAGCGTCGGCAAATCGGTCCGCGTCCGGGTCCGGTTCGGGGAATCGGCCGACGAGGCGATGGCCGAGATCGGCGAAAAGGGGACGGTCAACGAGCATTCGATGCGCGATATGATCGTCAACATTCCGTGGCTTGGCGCGGTCGAGTTCGGCGAGTCGGCATTCCGTTTTGTCCGGCTCGATTTGGTCGATCCCGGCACGAGTGTCTGTTTCGACTCGATCCGCGGCGTCTTTACCCTCCGCGACATCCCCCAGCCCGGCTCGTTCCGGTGCAGCGACGAGCGGCTCAATAAAATCTGGCAGACCGCGGCGTATACACAGCTTCTCACCATGCAGCGGTACATCTTCGAAGGGGCGAAACGGGACCGGCTCGTCTGGTACGGCGACTTCAATCCCCAGGCGATGACAACCCTCAACGTCTTCGGCGCTCCCGATGTCCTCAAAGAGACGCTCGGCGCCTATGCCGAAACGACCTGGCCCCTGCCGAACTACATGAACGGCTTTCCGAACTATTCCCTCTGGTGGCTGATTTCGGTGAGCGACCTGTATCACTACACCGGCGATCTGGAATATCTCCGCCTTCGCGCTCCCTACCTGTTCGGCCTGTTCCGCGCGATCAAAAAGCAGGTCAGGGAGACCGGGCAGGCGGGATTCCCCGCGGAATTCCTCGACTGGCCGACCGCCGACAATCCCGAAGCGCAGCACAGCGGCACACACGCCATTTTCACCATCGCGGTGGAACGGGTTGTTGAAATTGCGCGCGCCCTGGACGACGACGCGGTTCTTGCCGAAGCGACGGAGGTTCTGGAAAAACTCCGCACATACATCCCCGACAATGTCGGCGTCAAGCAGTCGGCAGCGCTCATGGCCCTGGCCGGACTTGAAAATCCCGCCAAGCCGAACATCGATGTGGTGGCGAAAAACGGCGGAGAGAATTTCTCGACCTTCTACGGCTATTACATGCTGGAAGCGCTCGCTCAGGGGGGGCGCCGCGCCGAAGCGCTCGATATCATCCGCGAGTACTGGGGCGCGATGCTCGATGCCGGCGCCACGACTTTCTGGGAAGACTTCAATCTGGAATGGCTCAAAAACGCCGGCCGCATTGATGAACTGACCCCCGCGGGGAAGGATTCGCTTCACGGCGACCGCGGCGCGTATTGCTACGAGGGGTTCCGCCACTCTCTCTGCCACGGCTGGTCGAGCGGTCCTGCCCCCTGGCTGATCCGGTACGTTCTGGGCGTGACGCCCGCGGCTCCCGGCTTCGCCGAGGTCGGTTTTGACCCCTTCCTGGGTGATCTCGACTGGGCCGAGGGAACTGTTCCGACCCCGCGCGGCGTGATCCGCGTCCGGATTGAAAAGAACGCCGACGGGACGCTGAAAAAAGAGATCTCCCTCCCCGAAGGGTGTGTCGTCCGGCAGTAACGGATTTCCGGCGCGAACGCCTTTCACCTGAGATAAACAGGTCTCTATGGCAACCGAGCCCAAGGATTACACCCAAGATGAAGATGTGCGCCTGATGCTGGCGGTCAAGGCCGGGGACGCCGCGGCTTTCGAACAGCTGGTGACCCGGCATCAGGAGCGTATCCTCTCGACGCTGATTCATTTCACCGACAGTCTTCAGCAGGCCGAAGAGCTTACCCAGGAAGTCTTTCTGAAGGTCTATGAGGCCCGTCTCCGCTACGAGCCGACCGCCAAATTTACCACCTGGCTTTACAGGATTGTCCGGAACGAGGGGCTCAACGCCGTCCGGCATAAAAAACGCCATCCCGAACGGTACCTTAACGCGTCCCCGCCGGCCGACGGGGACGGCGCGAGCGCCGAAGAGAATCTGCTGGCCAAGAGCGGGTACATGCCCGCCCGGCAGTACGACGAAAAGGAAGAGCGCGAAATGGTTCGCCTGGCGCTCAAGAGTCTCGAACCGCGGCAGCGCGAGGCGATTTTGTATCAGCACGTTGAAGAGATGGATTACAGCCAGATCGCGCAGGTTATGGAGATGACCGTTCCGGCGGTGAAATCGCTCCTCTACCGTGCGCGCCGCCGGCTCGCCGAAATCCTGGCTCCCTACATGAGCGAAGGGAGACGACCTCAATGACCGACGAACCCCTTCACGAACCCGTCCTTCCGAACAATTCCGACGACGAGCAGCTGACTGCGCTGATCGACGGAGAGCTTTCGGATGCCGAAAAGACAGAAATCGAAAAGCGTCTCGAGACCGATCCGGCTCTTCGCGCGCGGTATGAGAAACTCCGTGCGGTCGACGACTATCTCAGCCGTCTCGAACGGCCGGCGGTCGGCCCCGAAATGGCCACACGGACGATGGAACTTGTGACCGGTGTAGTACAGAAGGAGATTCGCGCCGCGCAGAAGCGCGCGCGGCGAGGGCAGATTCTTTTCCTTCTCGCGCTGGCCGTGATTTCGGCCGCGGCGCTTTTCATCGCCGACCGCCTTTTCCAGGGGCGCTTTTCCGCCTCGGCCGGCGATCGCGACTATCCGGTTTTCTCACGGCTTGACGCGCTCGAAGCGGTCGAGACGCTCCCGTTTTTGAAGGCGCTTTCCGAACTCCCCTATTTCGGCAAGGGGGAACCGTTCATGCCGCCTGTCGGAACCCCGCCGGGCGGGCAGTCCGTTCCTCCCTACGGCCCGCCGCACGAAGGGGCTCCCCGTGCCGGCTACGGTCCGTTTTCACCCCCTTTGGCCGAGCTGAACAATGACGAACTCTTTTTGAAGAAGATCCGGTATAACAACCTGCCGCGGAAAGAGCGGAAGAGATACCGCGACCTTTACAGTGCCGTCATGGCCGAGCCGGACGCCGAGCTGCTCGATCGGACACTGATCCGGTTCGGGAACTGGTTCCGCAACCGCCTGACCGAAACCGAACGGAACCGGTTCCGCGCCGAACCGGAAGAGAGCCGTCTTGCGATGGTTGAGACACTCCTGCGCGAGAGTTCAAACCGGCGCTTTTCACGGCACGGCGGGGGCCGGCCCGAACGTTTTTCGGATTCCCGTTCTCCCCGCGATCCGCAGAAGTGGTTCGACGAGATGCGCCTGTCGCTTCCCGAAGAGCTCCGGAACGAGAAGCTCGGTGTGCAGGACGAACTGCGCGATTTTTCCCAGCGCCGGATCGAGGAGCGGAAAGCCGCCGGCGAGGGACCGGACTGGTCCGGCCGCCATATCCTCGACGAGTATATTGTGTCGAAAGGGGTTTCCTATTTCATTGACCGGCTTTCCGGCCGTGCGAAAGAGTACATTGAGTCCCGGCCGGAAGAAGAGCAGATTCGCCTGATCAGCCGCCTGATCAGGATCGAATTCTATACGCGGGTTGCCGGCCGGGGGCCCGCGCCGTTTTTCGGCGGGCACGGCCGGCACGCCCCTTCCGCCGGTGACGAGTCGACAGCGGACCTGGCCGAGACGCTTCAGAAGCTTCCCGAAGATGTTCGTGAAGAACTCTTCTCTCTCCCCGACGACGAAATGTACGAAATCCTCTTGGAAATTCACCGTATGCGCGGGATGAGGAACGGACCGTCCCCTCGCCGTCCGCTCCCGCCGCCGCCAAAGAGGGCCGGTCAGGAGGACTGACCTCTTTACGCCGGGCCGTGAGGAGTTCTCCCGCGGCCCGGCCATTTTTT
>ONWH01000057.1 GCA_900321495.1 uncultured Planctomycetota bacterium | reverse complement strand
GCCAGTACATGGCCGTTCATCCGCGCTGGCGGGAAGCGGTCGATGCCGCGGCGCGGCTGTCTCTCCCGCGGCTCGAATCGGGGCTTCCCGACATCGAAAAGACCGCCGCGTGGAAAGAGGCGGCCGAAAGCGCCGACGCCGCCCTGCGCGGCCTGCCCGCCTCGCTCACCGGCGGGGATCTCGCCCCCCTGCGCGCGCGCCTTGCCGCGATCCTGGCCGGGGAAGAAGGGACCGCGCCGTTTGAATCCCTCGCGCGGCTCGGCGCGGATCTGGCCGAAGCGGCGGAGGCGTTCCGCGCGCCGCGCGACGCGTTCGCCGCCCGGCTCGACGTGGAACCGGCCGGCCGCTACGCCGACATGTCCGCCGACACCGCCATCGAGCTGGCCGACAAAGTCACACAGAACCCCGACGTCTTCGAGGAGTGGTGCAACTGGAACAGGGCGTCGGCCGAAGCGCGCGGCACGGGTGCTGCGAGCGTCCTGCGCCTTCTGGCCGACCGGAAGATCACGCCCGACGAGCTCGGCGAAGCGTTCCGCTGCGCGCTCAGCGCGAAGATGGCCGACGAGGCGCTCACCCGGGAACCGGTTCTCGGCGATTTTCTGGCGGGGAATCACGAGCAGATTCTGCAGGATTTCCGCGACAATGACGAGAAATACCGCCAGCAGGTCCGGTGCCGGATCATCGCCGAACTCGCCGCGCGGCTGAAGGAGCGGCTCGCCGGGCCGGACGCCGACAGGGAACTCGGACTCCTCACGCACGAACTGCGCAAAAAGATGCGGATCAAGCCGGTCCGCACCATTCTCGATTCTCTCCCGAACCTCCTGACCGCGCTCAAGCCGTGCCTGCTGATGAGCCCGATCTCGGTCGCGCAGTTCCTGCCGACCTCCCGCGAAAAGTTCGACCTGGTCATCTTCGACGAGGCGTCGCAGATCCAGACGAGCGACGCGGTCGGCGCCATCGCGCGGGGGAACCAGCTGATCGTCGTCGGCGACCCGAAACAGCTCCCGCCGACCTCGTTCTTCCAGCGCTCGCACGATGAGGATCCCGATGAGGACGAGTTCGAGGACCTCGAAAGCATCCTCGACGAATGCCTCACGGCGCGCCTGCACGAAATCCACCTCCGCTGGCATTACCGGAGCCGGCACGAGTCGCTCATCGCCTTCAGCAACCGCCACTACTACGACAGCGGCCTCTACACATTCCCGGCCGCCGCGGCGGAAGGGGACAGCCTGGGGGTGCATTTCCACCTCGTCCGGGAGGGCGTCTACGACCGTTCGAAGAAGCGGACCAACCCCGCCGAGGCGCGGGCGCTGGTCAGCGACGCGGTGGCGCGGATGACGCGCCCCGAATTTCAGGGGAAATCGCTCGGCATCGTCACGTTCAGCGAAGCGCAGAAAGGGGTGATCGAGGATCTTCTCGAAGAGGAGCGGCAGAATCATCCGGAAATCGACCCGTTCTTCAGCGCCGACTATCCCGAACCGGTCTTCGTGAAGAACCTCGAAAATGTCCAGGGGGACGAGCGGGACGTGATGTATTTCTCGATCGGCTACGGCCGGGACGCCGGCGGAAACATTTCGATGAACTTCGGCCCGGTCAACCGCTCGGGCGGGGAACGGCGCCTGAACGTGGCGGTCACACGGGCGAAGGAGGCGATTTTCGTCTTCTCGTCGATCACCGCGTCGGATATCGACCTGGAACGGATCAGCGACAACACCCTCGGCCCGTACCACCTGAAGGAATACCTCGAATACGCGGAAAAGGGGGCCGACTACCTCCGGCGCGATCTCGGCGACGGGGACGAGGGGACGAAAGATCTCTTCGTGCGGGAAGTCGCGTCGGTTCTCCGCCGCGCGGGATACCGCGTCCGCGAAAAGCTGGGGCTGTCGCGGTACAAGATCGACCTGGCGGTCGGCCGGCCGGACTCGGACGGCGCGTTCGCCGTCGGGATCGAGTGCGACGGGCCGACCTACGCCCGCGCCGCCACGGCGCGCGACCGCGACATTCTCCGCCAGTCGGTTCTCGGCGGGCTCCACTGGAACATCCTGCGCGTCTGGTCGGTCCAGTGGTTCAAGGCGCGCAGGAACGCCGAGGAGACCCTCCTGCGCCAGGTGGCGGAATTGTTCGCAGGAGACCGATAGGCCGCGCCGGGAAATACAAAAGGAAACAGCATGACGGTGAAAATCTCCCTGATCGGTTCTATCATGTTCCTTGCCGCCTGTGTGTTCCCGGCGGCTGCTTCCGAACCCGGCGGGTTCGCCGGCATCGACCCCGCCGCGCTGACGCCGGAGATCCACCGGCCGGTGCCGGAAAAGTGGGACGAGGCCCACCGCACATGGCAGGGAGTGGCGAGTATCGCCGCCTCTTCGAACGAGCGCGTCTGGGCCGTCTGGTATTCCGGCGGCAAGTCCGGGGCGGGCCCCGACAACTACATCCTGCTGGCCACCAGCGGCGACGGCGGCCTGACCTGGGGAAAGCCGTTCATGGCGCTCGACCGGGACGATGAAATCCGCCTTTTCGACCCGGAGATCTGGTGCGATCCGAACGGCCGGATCTGGCTCTTCTGGGCGCAGAGCGAAAGCACCTTCCGGCCCGGCGCCTCGCGGTTCGAAAAGGAATGGGACGGACGCCACGGCGTCTGGACGATGTACACCGACAATCCCGAGGCGGGGGAGGACGCCCGGTGGTCGGAGCCGCGCCGGCTCTGCGACGGGGTCATGATGAACAAGCCGACCGTCGATTCACACGGCCGCTGGCTCTACCCGGTCGCCATCTGGCATTACGGGAACACCTATTACAAGCTCCCCGAAGAGATGCGCGGAGCCAATGTGTATGTCTCGGACGACGGGGGGGAAACGCTCCGCTACCTGGGGGGGACCGACCGCGCCGGAATGGCCACCATCGCCAACGAACACAACCTGGTCGAACTCGCCGACGGCCGGCTCTGGCTCGTTGCGCGGATCGACGACGGGATCGGCGAGGCGTTTTCCGAAGACGGCGGCAAAACGTGGACCGAAATGACGAAG
>ONWH01000319.1 GCA_900321495.1 uncultured Planctomycetota bacterium | reverse complement strand
TCGAACGGCACGGGCGAGGTCTCGGCCTTTTCCGGTTCCCCCAGACGCCGCCGGAGACTGGCGTTTTCGTCCTGCAGATGCTGAATCTCAAAGTGCGCCCGGTAGAGCTGGTCCTCGAGCATCCGCGTCTGGTCGATCAGGAGCGCTTCGTTGATCGCGTACTCTTTGCGCGTCGGGCCGCAGCCGATCAGAAGGATCAGAAAAAGGAAAGCCGTACAGGCCGGAAAGATCTGTCTTGTCATCCCTGATACTCCGCGTTTTGGTGTCTTCGTGACACGCCGGGTTGATCTTCGTACTCCAAGGGTTGTTCGGAAACGCGCGCCCGGGAACCGGGCGCGCGGAGGCTGTGCCTGAACTATTTTTTCGGCGCGGGAGCCTTCTCGATCACCGTGTCGATCAGGCCGTAGTCGCGCGCCTCTTCGGCCGACATGAACCGGTCGCGGTCGGTGTCGCGTTCGATCTGGTCGAGCGGTTTGCCGGTATGATTCAGAAGGATGCCGTTCATCTTGGCCTTGATCTTGGCGAACTCGCGCGCGTGAATCAGAATCTCTTCGGCGGTCCCTTCCATCCCCGCCAGCGGCTGATGGATCATGATCCGCGAGTTCGGGAGGGCGAACCGCTTTCCGGCGGCACCGGCGGTCAGAAGGACCGCCCCCATCGAGGCGCACTGGCCGATACAGTAGGTCGCCACGTCGCAGTTGATATACTGCATCGTGTCGTAAATCGCCAATCCCGCGGTCACCGAACCGCCGGGTGAATTGATGTAGAGGTGGACGTCGGCCTCCGGATCTTCGGAATTGAGGAAGAGGAGCTGGGCGACAATCGCGTTCGCCGACTCGTCGTTGACCTGGGTCCCGAGGAAGATGATCCGATCTTTCAGCAGGCGGCTGTAAATATCCATCGCCCGTTCGTCACGGCCGTTTTTTTCGATCACATAGGGAACGTACATATTGAAAAACCTTTTTGCTGTTTCTCTTTGTGTGGAACGCGCCGGGGAAACCGGCGCGGTTTCGGGGCGTAAGGCGGAAAACTATTCCTCTTCTTCTTTCGGTTTCTCCGCCGACAGGATATCGTCGACCAGGCCGTAATCTTTCGCCTCCTGAGCGGTCAGGTAGTAGTCGCGGTCGGTGTCTTTGGCGATCTGTTCAACCGATTTGCCGGTATGTTCGGCGAGAACCTGATTGAGCGTATCGCGGTCCTGCAGAATCTGCTGCGCCTGGATTTCGATATCGGAGACCTGGCCGCTGACCCCGCCCCACGGCTGATGGATCATGATCTTCGAGTGGGGGAGCGCGAACCGTTTCCCCTTGGTTCCCCCGGCCAGAAGGACCGCGCCGCCGCTCGCCGCCAGGCCGACACAGTAGGTGTTGACCGGGCAGGAGAGGATCCGCATGGTGTCGTAGATCGCCAGCATCGCCGAGACCGAACCGCCGGGCGAGTTGATGTAGAAGTGGATGTCCTTCTTCTTGCCGGTACTCTGCAGATAGAGGAGTTTCATGATCAGTTCGTTCGCCGAACCGTTGTTGATTTCCCCCTGAAGAAAGATGATCCGGTTATCGAGCAGAAGGTCGCCGACGGTCATGTTCCGCTGGCGCTGGTAGTCTCCGTACGCGCTTTGCGGCGCGCCGTACAAATTGGGATTGAAAGCTGTCATATTTCCTTGATTTCAGATGGTTCCGCGCCTGAACGGCGTAGTCGTTTCCGGTGAAAAAATATCGAATCGGCCCGAAAGCGGGGCTTCTTACAAGGGCCGGAGTTCCGAAAAGGAATCACCCTTTATTTTTACCTTTTTCGCCGGTTTCGGCAAGAGGAATTTCACGAAAAGAGAAGGCCGCGCCGGGGAAAATCCGAGAAAAAAGCGGAAAGTACCCGCGGGCACTTTCCGCCGTAATTCTTTCCGCGAAAGAGAGGATCAGTCCTTCTTCATCTGCGGTTCGTTCGCCGCTTCGCGGGCGGCTTCTTTCGCTTCCTCTTCGGTCACTTCGGGAATGTCGCTTTCGGCGTCGTCGCTCCCGGCGGCGCGGTTCAGCGCTTCTTCCTTTTCGGACTTCATCTCGTAGGGGACCTCCTTGAACTTCGCTTCGGCGAGGATCAGGTCAATCACCTTCCGTTCAATGATCTGGTTCCGGAGGATGTCCATCTCGCCCGCCTTTTCGAGCTGGGCGCGGACCCGGCGCGGGCTCTGATTCGACTGGGCCGCGATCAGGGCGATTTCGGTATCGTAATCGATCTGCTCGTCGGTGATGTTTTCGTTATCGGCGATCTTTTCAAGGATGAAGTGCTCTTTCAGCGCCTTGGCCGTCTGGGCCTGGCTGTTCTGGCGCAGGTAGTTGATCTGCGAGGCGATCTGCCCTTCCGAGAACCCGCTGCGGCGGAGTTCCAGGATCGCGCGCTGGAGTTCACGGCGCGACTGGCGTTCGAGCAGAGCCGGCGGAAGCTCCCAGTTGGCGCCCGCGGTGAGCGCTTCGGTGATCTGGGCGCGCGCCTGCTGACGCTGTTCGTGGTCGAGCTGGCGTTTCAGCACGTCGAGGACGGCGTCGCGGAAATCGCCCATCGATTCGAATCCGCCGATTTCGTAGATGAAATCACTGTCGACTTCGGGAAGCTGGAGAACCTTCACGGCGGTGATGTTGAATTCGGCTTCAATCTCTTTGCCGCGGAGCTCCTTGTTCGGGGTGTTGTCGGTGAGCTTGACGGTCGTCTTCCGGACGTCGCCCGCGCGGACACCGGTCATCAGCTTGTCGAACCCCTCGATGGCGCCGTCGTGGAACGAAAGGGTCGGACGGATCCGGATCGTTTCGTTGTCGGCCGAGGAGATCGTCTTCCCCTCGTGGGTGAAGGTCAGCTTGGTCACGATGTAGTTGCCGTCCTGCGCCGGCTCGTCGGTATCGACGAGAACGCCGTTGTTGTTCCGCAGAACCTCGATGGCGTTGTCGATATCGGCATCGCTGAACTCGCGGGTCGGACGGTTGATCTTCAGGCCTTTCCAGTTCGGAACGTCGAAGACCGGCCGGACCTCAATGTCATACTCGTAGACGAACGGGCCTTCGTCGGGGACGACGACCGAATTCACATCGAGTTCCGGTTCGCTGATCGGAACGATATCTTCGGAATCGTTGACCTGAGCGAGGGAGTCGAGAAGGAGCCCCTGCTTGATGCGGCTCTTGATTTCGTTTTTGAATTTCTTTTCGATGACTTTGCGCGGGGCTTTCCCGACGCGGAAGCCCGGGACGATAGCCTTGTCGCAGAAGTCGTCAACTTCACGGTTATAGTACTTCGCGACTTCGTCGGCCGCGATGGTGACTTTGACGTGACGCTGGCAGGAGCTGATCTCTTTGATTTCAGTCTGCATATCGAGCTTGGCAGCATCGGTTTCGGGGAGATCGGCTTGGATGTTTTCGGATTCAGCCATGTGAGTTCATTCCGGTTTGACAGGGACTTGACGTAAACAAAAAAAACCTGAAGTGAAGATCCCAGATCCACCGGCTGAGAAAAAAAGCCGTTTCGACGAAAACGGCTTTTCACTGAACCGGATTCAGAGGGAGCCCAAAGGCAATCACTTCAGGTTCACCAATATTGAGGCTGTAACTCACTCAGGGGAGAACCGCAGGCAAGGCCCCGATTTCAGACGACCGCGCCCGGCGAAGTCACAACCGGGCAACCGGTAAGACTGCCTCAAAAAAAAGAGCGGGCGAAGGGATTCGGACCCTCGACAACAACGTTGGCAACGTTGTGCTCTAGCCTACTGAGCTACGCCCGCAATATCGGAGGACCTTTAAGCCGGAAGGCCGCAAAGTCAACCAACAGACCCGATTATAATCGACTTTCTTATCCGTTCAAGGGGGGCGAAAGCGCGAAAAAAAATTTTTTCCGAAAAGGAAAATCGTTATTGATTTCCCGCGGATTTTGGGGTATATTAAAAGTGTATATTTTCCCGGGAATTCATCTCACTTTATCGCCAGAAAGCCAAAAAGCGCGAAACCGGAAATTCCGACGGCCCAGAGGGTAGAGATAATGCTTGTTAAGTTGGACATTCTCGACGGTTCGACGCTTCGGTTCTCCAAGGTTGTCCATCTTCCCTGTTCGATCGGCCGCAGCCGCCTCTGCAACATTTCGATCGTCCATCCCCTGGTCAGCCGGCAGCACTGCGAAATCTACGAAGATCACGGCGTTGTCATGGTTCGCGATCTGGGCTCGATGAACGGCACCTACTACAAAAACGCGCCGATCCGCCGGTCGATTCCGATTCCGTTCAACGACGGGTTCATGATCGCCTCGCTCCATTTCGTGATCAGTCCCGCCGAAGCCGAGCCCCCGGCAAAGGAACCCGACTACGCCGCTCTCGAAGCGGATTCGGCGGAAGAGCCGGAAGACCTCTCCGACATTTTCAAATAATCCGGTTTCAAACTTCCGGTCCCGCTGCGCGGCGGCTCCGCGCGGCGAACCTCTTTGCGTTCATCAGACTCTTTTAACACGAAAGCTTTTCGAGAAAGTTCGCGCCCCGAAACAGAAAAGCGCCCGTCCGGGCGTGCGGTCAGCCGAGCGGAGAGATGTCTTGTTTCGGCTCGCCGGAAATAAGCTCGTCTTTGACTTCGTCGGGGATGATCCACGCCGGTCCGAAAAGGGCGTCGAAGATGACAAGAAGGTTCAGGAGCCCCGCGGCGGCGAGGAAGATTGTCCCCATCTCGAACCAGGAATCGAGATGGTACAGAATGGCGTTGAGCGTCGGGCGGCCCGGAACGGGGCCGGGCGACGAGAAAGCCGCCGGTGCGGGCGGAGCGAACGCGCCGTTCCACAGAGGGGGAGCGCCGTCGCGGACAGCCGACGCCTGAAGGAGGGCCGGCACGGCGATCGAGCCGTTGAGCGCCTGGGGGATGAAATAGAGACGCCGGTTCCCCGGTTCCCACTGGCAGTAGGCGTTTTTGGCGAAAGCGAGACGGCGGGCCGCCGCCGGAGCGTTCCCGGACGCGGCGCCGCCTTCCCAATAGGATCCCATCCAGAGCCCGGCGGCGATGAGAGGGGTGATCGTGCAGAAGAAGATCACCCCCTTGGCGACACGCCCCTGATAGAAATGCCCCAGACCGGGGCAGAGCCACGCCAGGAAGGCGGCCAGCCACCGGTTCTTCAGGGGGATTTCTCGGATCTCGTCCGGGTTGAATGATTTCATTGCCGAAATGACTCTGTCCCGAAATTACTTCTGGAGAACCTTGCGGACCTCTTCGAGATGACCGGCGCTGCCGAGCATCTGATTCTTGTGGATAATGTATTCGGCGTAGGCGGGCATGAAGATTTTGCCCGGTTCGCGCAGGTCGAATTTTTCCGGATGGTCACGGAAGAATTCACGGTGGATCGCGCACCAGACCAGACGGCCGTCGGTATCGATGTTGATCTTGGTCACGCCGAGTTTCGCGGCGGGAAGATACTGCTTTTCATCGACGCCGCTGGCGTTTTTCATGGCGCCGCCGGCGTTGTTGATGCGGGCGACCCATTCGGCGGGAACCGACGAGGAACCGTGCATCACGAGCGGGAAGTTCGGCTTCACGGCGTTGACCGCCTTCTGGATCTCTTCGAGAACGTTGAAATGGAGCCCCTGCTTGCCGCTGAACTTGAACGCGCCGTGCGAGGTCCCGATCGCCACCGCGAGCGAGTCGACGTTCGTCCGTTCGATGAATTCCGCCGCCTGGGCCGGGTCGGTCAGTTTGACGCTCCCGACGACGTCCTCTTCGACGCCGCCGAGCTGGCCGAGTTCGGCTTCCACGACGATGTTCTTGGCGTGGGCGCGGTCGACGACGCGCTTGACGATCTCAACGTTCTTTTCGAACGGCTCGTGCGAAGCGTCGATCATCACCGAGCTGTAAAAGCCGCTGTCGATGCAGTCGTAGCAGACGTCTTCGGTGCCGTGGTCAAGGTGAACGGCAAAGATCGCTTCCGGAAAAACTTCGTCGGCGTTGCGGATCATCCCTTCGAGGAAGCGCTTGTCTGTATAGCCGCGGGCGCCGCGGGAG
>ONWH01000188.1 GCA_900321495.1 uncultured Planctomycetota bacterium | reverse complement strand
GGCTATGAAGCCGTGACGGTCACTTCGCCGCGTTGTCGTTCTTCTTGAGAACGCCGGCTTCCAGAAGCTTGTCGATCAGCTGCTGCATGCTGTTGAAAGCGCCCAGGAAACCCTGCGGGGGCATGATGATCCGTTCATTGTATTCCGGAGTCGGAGCAGCGCCTTCGGGACCCGGCTGGAGGGTCATGAAGTCAAAGCGAACCATTCCGCCGGCGAAATGAATCTGGCCAATACCGTCAGCAAAAATCTCTTTTTTCATCTGTAAAGATCCTTAATACTACACTACTAGTATGAACTTCTGGCCGGGACCGCCCCGGCCGAAACAACTCTCATAAGTGTTTATACCCTAAAAAGAAATTTTTTCAAGCAGAATTGCCTATTTTCCTCGTTTTTTACCAAAAAAACCGGCCGAAACGCCGAGACGGCGCCTTTTCGGAGAGATGCGGGACCGTTACCGAGTGGAAAAATCGCGCCTCTCCGGCAGCGGCGCGATTTTAACGGTTGTAACGGTTAAAGGTGCGCCGGGCGCTTAAAGTTTAACAAAAACGGCGCTCTCCCCCTAAAAAAACTTTTAAAAAAAACATTTTTTATTAAAGTTTTAATTGCCGGCTCAAAGGAGCGCCGGCACTGAGTTCAAATGTCAACCCGTTTATTCCATGGTCAAGGACAAATTTCAGTGATGGACAGCACCTATTCCTCCTCTGCTGATGAACTTCTTCGGAACGCGGAGCTCCGAACGGAACTCGAACCGTATGCCGACGAATCACTGACCCGTGTCAACTCGCGCAGCTGGACGCTCCAGCAGGAGAACCAATATCTCGCGTCGATGCTCGAATGGGAAAAAGCCCCGGTTCTCCCCATCTATCAGTGGTTCGACCGGGAAGAGCTCGCCCTCCCCGCGCCGCAGGCGGTCTGCGACGAACTCCTTCCCGGCCTTCTGGACGATTTGGCGCGCAAACTCTACGAGAAGCATATCGTCCTCGACTACACCGATCACCTCTCGGACCGCGAACTTTACCGGATCATCCTCTATAAGATCCTCCCGCAGAACGAAAAGAAAATCGAGCTGCCCGGCGCCTACCGGCACTGGGACTGTTCGCGCGCCGACGAATGCGGCGACGAACTGGAAGACGCCAGAATCTGGCTGACCTACTACGCCAGCGACAGACAGCGCGAATGCTGGAAAGCAGTTTACGGCGACCGGGTTCCCGAAAAGCGGATTCCGTGTTACCACCGCAACTTCCCGAAAGACGAGTCGCTCCACTACTGAGCCGGCCGGCCGCCTTCGGGCGGCCTTTTTCGTTTCAGGCGCCGCGCAGGCGCTGGTCTCTCCCGCAAACCCCCCTTGTTGATTCAAGCCCCTTCCGATATACTTAGAAAAACATTGGGGAATCTTCTTCCCCGGTCCCGTCATATTGTTTATTTTTCACGGATTGAATACGTCTCGGGAAAGGAGTCGCTCCATGAATTGCAGATACCGTCGGCCCTGGTGGAAAGATTCGCTCATTTTCATCGCGGCGTAATTTTTTCAGATTCAAATTCCGCGGGGGCGGCAGATCGCAATGACTCTTTCCACGCTTTTCGATCTGGCTCCGCTGTCAACTCTCGCGGTTTATCTCCTCTTCCTCGTCTGTCTGCGCCTGCGCCGTTACACAACCGTTTTAAGCGGACGGACCGACCGGCTCCTCCTCGCCCTGGGACTTTCGGGGGTCGTCGTCTTCGATATCGGTCCGGCGGTCATTCCGCTCGGCGCGCTCGACCTCTACGGCGTTTTCGCCCTGATCCTCTTCTTTCTCCTCTACATTCAGGTCGTTTTTTACCTCGACTCGTCTTTTGCCCAGCGAATCGTCGTTTATAATTTAAGCGAGAGCGATTTCGGCTCGATTCCGGCGGTTCCGGTTCCCGAATGGAACGGCGCGGCCGGCAAGGCGCCGGCCGAAGAGAGTGCTCCGGCCGCCGTCCCGGAAGACCCCCCCGCCCCGCATGCGGCGCCGGAAGCTCCGCCGACCCGCCTGCGCCGCGCCGGCGGAGCGCTCCTCTTCCCGCCGCGGGGGCTCACCCTTTCGGTCGAATATTCCCCCCGGTCGCGATGCGCCGTCCTGCGCGTTTCCGGACGCCGCGCCCCGGCCGGGGACTGGAAAGCCCTCCAAAAAGAAGTACACGCCTGTTTCGCGGGCAGACCTCAGCCGCCGATGACGTTTCGGGCAATCCTCGCGTCGGCGGGCGTCTGTTTCGCCATAGGCTTTTTGATCGTGTGTCTGCACCGCTGTCTATGACCCCTCACGAACCGCAACCCGCCGAAAACTGGTGGTCTTCCTCCCTCGACTACGCCGCCGTCTCGAACGTCGGCATGCAGAGAACGAACAACCAGGACGCGCACATTGAAATTCCGGCCGCCAGCAAGCATCTCTGGCGCGAACGGGGCCATCTCTTCATGGTCGCCGACGGGATGGGAGCGCACGCCGCCGGGGAACGCGCCAGCGAGATGGCCGTCCTTCTCACCTCGCAGAGTTACACAAAACGGGTCGAACAGCCCCCGCACGAAGCGATTCGGGACGCGATCGCCGACGCGCACCAGCAGATCAAGCTGCAGGGAGAGTCCGACGAGGCGTTCCGCAGCATGGGCACGACCGCCGACGTGCTTCTCCTCCTTCCCGAAGGGGCGCTTAACGCCCACGTGGGGGACAGCCGAACCTACCGCCTGCGCGACGGGTGGTACGAGCAGATCACGTTCGACCACAGCCTTCTCTGGGAACTGACCCGAAAGGGAAAAGTCGATCCGTCCCAGCTCCCCCCCCACATTCCGAAGAACGTCATCACCCGCTCTCTCGGTCCCGGCTCGAACCCGAAGGTCGATCTCGAAGGGCCGTTCCCCCTGAAAAAGGGGGACACGTTTCTCCTTTGCAGCGACGGCCTTTCCGGCCAGGTCGAGGACGCCGAAATGGGACAGATCCTCAGCCTGCTCCCGCCCGCCAAGGCGGTTCAGGCGCTCGTCAGTCTGGCGAACCTTTCGGGCGGACCGGACAACGTCACGGTCACCGTGGTGAAGATTCTCGATCTTCCCGATCCCGAAGACCGGACCGGCGAGGCGAAATTCGCGGTCAAGCGCGACCCGATCCCTCCCGCGGCGTGGGGAACGCTGGGGGGCGCGTTCGGCCTTTTCCTGATGGGACTCCTCTTCCTGATGGGGAAAGAGATCCCGCTCCTCCTTTCGGTCCTCTCGTTCGCCGCCTCGCTCGGCTCGCTCGGCGCCTTCTTCGCCCTGGCGCGCAAAAGCCTCTTTCCGCCGAAGGAACGCCCGCTCAACCATACGCGTTTCGGCAGCGGCCCCTATTGCCGCGTTGACGCCAGACCTTCCGCGCCGTTCGCCGAAAAGCTTCTCGGCTACTGCCGAAAGCTGGACGGCGCGACCCGCGTCCGGCTTTCCGAAGAGCTCCGCAAGCGGAACGACATCCTCTTCCGCCGGAGCAGTGAGGCGTTCGCCCGGCACGATTTTCAGCAGTCGATCCTCCTTTCCCTCGAGTATATCGATAACGGCTACGGCGCCCTCTGGGGAAGCGGCGGCGAACCGGCGGGAGGGGAATGATGAAACGGTTTCCGTATGCCGCCGCCCTTTGTGCCGCGGCGCTTTCGGTTTTTCTCGCCTTCGCGCCTTCCGCCGAACCGGCGGAGGACCCTCCGCTCCCCGCTCAGGTGATCCTGACCCCGGTCAGGACGCTCCGCCATGACGCCGGCTCGTTCTGCCAGGGACTTTTCTGCGGCGGAGATGCGGACGGCGCCCTCTTCTTTTATGAGAGCGCCGGCCGCTACGGCCGTTCGGCGATCAAGCGCGTTTCGCTCGACGGGAAGACGCTCGAAAAGAAAAAGCTTCCCCGG
>ONWH01000064.1 GCA_900321495.1 uncultured Planctomycetota bacterium | reverse complement strand
TTATACAAAATTTCCTCAAATCTCTCCATACCCCCCCTTTTATCATTTTGTTTTTTTTCATCCTCTCGGTTGTCAATGAAACGGGAAAAGCGGCTTCGTCGCGCGTGACCATGAAAGACGGGCGGATTCTGACGGGAGAGATCGCCCCGATCGAAAGCGTCGCTGTCAATCCGAACAGCCGCAAGGCAAGCGGTGAGAACACCATCGAAAAGATTGTCGTCATCGATGACCAACTCCGCCTCACCTATGTCCCCAAAAACCTCATTCTCGACATAGCGCAAGACGATTTGGACGCTTCGGCTGAGGTCTTTAAGTTACGTCAGCCGATCTTCCGTTCGAGTTCGCAGGCTGCCATCTCACTCGGTGCCTACAAAACATCCGAACCGTTCGATCAATTCGGCCGGCGGACAATCTATTTCAACGGTACCCCTCTAATTCAAGGGATCACCGAGATTGCTCCGGGCTACGTCCGTGCCCAGGGGATTAACATGGGAATCGACATGCGTTTTTCTCCCCACTCTTTCAGACGTGATTTTCTCACATCCATGATTCGCAAAACGATCGACCCCTCATCCCTTTCGGATCGGCTTCGAATTTACCTCTTTTACACTCAGGCCGAACTCTTCGAAGAGGCCGCCGCCGAACTGGAAGAGATTATCAACGATTTCAAATCTGAACCGGAAAACACCGAACAGCTCGATGCCGGTCTTCGAATGATCCGGCAGCTCTCCGCCACGCGTCTGGTCGACGAACTGCGGCTCCGCCGCGATGCTGGGCAGCACCGGAACGTCCATGCCTTAATCAAAGCGTTTTCGGGTGAGAACATCTCCGCGGACCTGACCCAATCGGTTCGTTCGTTAGCCCGCGAATATATCGAAGAGGATGAAAAAGAGGAACGAATCCTTTCCGAGCTGCATCGTATGGCTGATGAGCTTTCGAACGATGATCAGAAACGGGAAGCATCGGCGATTCTCGATGAAATCAACCGGGAACTGAACCCGAACACCTCAAATCGATTCGCGGAATTCCTACTTTCCTTGGCCGATGAAAGTCTCAGCGATGAACAGCGTCTGGCGATTGGTATCTCGGGGTGGCTCGTCGGAAATGCCGGAACCGACAACCGTCCGGAACTGGCACTTTCGATGGTTCGTCTCCGTAGTAAAATTCGATCCTATCTGCTCGAATCCTCACCGACGAAACGTTCGTTGATCCTTGAAGAAATCAAGTCCGAAGAGGCATCTACGCCCCTGGATACCCCTGCACGCATCCTTCGCTACATGAAGCCTCCCGTTGAAACCGAACCGGCAGATCCGTCTCTTTACGGTTTTTATCATATTGAAGTCCCATCCTTTGAAGAGGGAAAGACTTTTGAATACTTCGTACAGCTTCCTCCCGAATATGACCCGAACCGGAAGTACCCGACGGTCGTCACTCTTCACGGGGAACGGACAACTCCACAGATGCAGCTTGACTGGTGGGCCGGTTCCTGGAACGAGAAAACCGCTGACGATGGTACGGTTCTGAAAGAACGTCTCGGTCAGGGGGCACGGTTCGGCTATATCGTCATCGCACCCCGTTGGGGCAATGAAGAAGAGTCATTTCGTGGTACCGGCGCAGAAAGCGGGGCAGTTCTTTATACCCTGCGCGATGCAATGCGTCGCTTTTCAATCGATACCGACCGTGTTTTTTTAAGCGGACATTCCGCCGGGGGGGATGCGGCATGGGACCTGGGGCTTTCCCACCCCGACCTTTGGGCGGGGATCATCCCGATCTGCGGAAAGGCGATCCGCTATCCGTTCTATCTGCGCAAAAACGCTCGGTTCGTCCCGGTTTACGCGGTCAACGGTGAACTGGACGGTGGAAAAACATCGCTGAGCAAAGGTGTTCTCGACCCGGGAATGAATCAGACTCATCCCTTTGATATGACGTGTGTCGTCTTCCGTGGTCGCGGAAACGAATCCTTTTCGGACGAACTGATCCGTCTCTTCGAGTGGATGCGTCCCAGGTCCCGTAACTTTTTCCCGAAAGAGCGGGTCACTGTTTATTCGATGCGTCCGTGGGATTACTACTTCTGGTTAGCGGAACTGGGTGATTTTCCTGAAAAATCGATGATCCTTCCGATTAACTGGACCATTGGCAAACTCCCGGCAAAATTTTCTCCGGCCAAAACTGACATTCTTCCTGTAACCGAGAATAAAATCCGAATAATATCAACTGCTCAGGCCTGCACGGTTTTCCTTGCACCTGAAATTGTAAACTTCGACCAACGGATTGAGATTACGTTCAACGGAAAGCGGATATCTCCTCCAAACGGAGTAATTACGCCGACCCTCGATGTCCTTTTGGACGATGCGCGCACGCGTGCCGACCGTCTCCATCCGTTCCGGGCGAAGCTTGATTACGAAAAAAAGTAGCCTTTTGCAAACCTTACCTGTTAAAACCATCTGAAAAATCCACAAGATAAGTAAAATAAAAAAGATCCGTTCTTCTGGAAAATTATCGATGTTGACACAGGTGTTAAAATACCTATAATATGGTTTATTGGCAAAGATAAAAATAATATAGAGATTATTATTTTTCGATAAGACAGAAGGTTTATTGACCTTGAATACATTCCGAAAAATAAATAAGATAATCCCTATTGGGAGAAAGTCCGATAAAGTATTCTGGGGAATTTTGTAAACCGAGGGGGGGTATTTCGACCAACAAGATCCGTTTGATCATCGGAAAAGAAACCACCCAACGAAACAACACGAAGGAAAAACGATGGCAGTTAAAACTGTGTTCACCACCGGCGAAGCGGCGAAGATTTGTAAGGTTAGCCAGCAGACCATTATTCGCTGCTTCGATTCCGGACAGCTGAAAGGATTCAGGGTCCCTGGTAGTCGGTTTCGGAGAATTCCGAGAGACCAGCTTTTCGCCTTCATGAAAAACAACGGTATTCCGACCGACGCTCTTGAAAGCGGAAAACGGAAGATTCTCGTCGTTGATGATGATGTCGATCTCGTACGTATGATCGTTGACGTCCTTGAAAGTGACGGCCGTTTTGAGACTCGTTCGGTCAACAATGGTTTCGATGCCGGAATGATGGTCAAAGAGTATCGTCCCGACCTCATCATTCTCGATGTCATGCTTCAAGACATTAACGGCAAAGATGTCTGCATTCGAGTCCGAAACGACTCCTCTCTGGAAGATGTCAAGATTATCTGCATCTCGGGAATGGTCGAAGAGGATAAAATCCAAGAGCTCAAGGCGGCGGGAGCAAACATTTTTCTCCACAAACCGTTCGACACCGATGTTCTCATCGAAAAGATGTGCACGCTCCTTGAGATCGAGTCATTTGCCTGACAGAAATTCACGCGGTCCAGGCATTGCCACAATTTTGAGAATCAACGGGTTGTCCAATGCCTGATCCGGATGACAAGCTGATGGGAGCGTTGGCGGAATTCGCCGCCGGTGCGGGTCACGAAATTAATAATCCGCTTGCGATTATCAGCGGACATGCGCAGGTTCTTCTCAGCAGTGCCGAGTCTCCTGACCAGCGGCGAAGGCTCGCCTCGATTATTTCTCAAACGAAGCGCGCCTATGAGATGATCGCCGATATCCGTCTCTTCGGTTCTCCACCCGAACCCTCACCTGAAACTTTCAACCTTAAAAAGTTCCTTGACCGGCTTGCCGCCGACTACGCCGATCCGGACGCGGAATTCCCGGCCTGTCTTTCAATCAATTACGATGAAAGCTCCGTACCGGAAGAGATCTGTTTTGACCGCCGGATTCTCCGGATGGTCTTCGACGCGCTCATTCGGAATGCGTTCGAAGCGGTTGCCCCACAGGAAGCTCTCATTCAGATCACCGTATCTTCCGATGCGGAATCTCCGCAATGCCGAATAACGGTCACGGACAACGGACCGGGGATTCCTCCGGAAATCCGTCCGCGTGTTTTTCTCCCCTACTATTCCGGCCGCAACGCCGGACGTGGGCTAGGCTTTGGTCTTCCGCGCAGTTGGGCTCTCATGAAAAGAACAGGCGGAAAACTCTCGTTAGACAACGACGGGTTTGTTATCGTTCTCCCTCTTTCCAAGCACGAATAGCTCTACCCCGTCCGGAAATGATGTACTAAACAGTAGAAGCAGAATTTCTCCGCGTTGTCCCGACATGATACTGCCATCCGAAAGGGAAGACAAGTGTACCGCGTTCTTGGATTCACATCTGTTCTCTTATTCTCACTTTTCACATACGTCTCTCTCTTCTCCGAGGAGCTCATCGAGGAAGAGGATTTCGTCTATGTCACCCGTGACGGGGGAGCAGGCGGCTACGAGGCATTCCCCGATGTCTGCCGGCTTGAAGACGGTCGACTTTTGTGCGTTTTCTACGATGGATACAGACATATCGCCTGGCCCAACGCAAAGATATTTAAGACAGGCGGACGGATCTCCGGATGTTACTCCTTCGATGAGGGGAAAACCTGGTCATCCCCCTTTGTTGTCTTCGATTCCCCCGTCGACGATCGGGATCCTTCGGTCACCGTTCTCGGCGATGGCACCATCCTCTGTTGCTTTTTCATTCTGGATAAGCCGGTCGACCCCCAAACGAGTTACCGGAAACTCGGATCCTGGTTCATTCGTTCAGAGGACGGTGGTGCATCGTGGAGTGAGCCGACTCCCATCTCTGATCGATTCTGGGGTTCTTCTCCTATCCGGATTCTCCGCAACGGAACCTGGATCGTCGGACTGTACAACCAGGATCCCGACTGGAATGCGGCGGTCGGGATCTCAGAAGATCAGGGGAAGAGATGGCGCGTGGAAATCGTTCCGACCGCTGGACTTCCAAACGGAGATGAAACCGATCTCATCCAGCGGCAGGACGATTCCCTCTACCTGATCGTCCGAAACCGGGAAGGCGCCGGTCCCCGCCCGATGCTCTTCAGTCAGTCGTTCGACGGCGGAACAAACTGGACCGAGGCTGAAAGTGCCGGTTTTTCAGGACATTCCCCCTATCTTTACCGGACACCTGACAATGTCTATGTTCTGGGAACAAGAACGGGAAAAACTCCGCTCGAAGGAGATGGCGTTTTTCCCGGTACAACAACCATCCGGCTCAGTTTCGATGAGGGAAAAACCTGGGGGACTCCGATCACGGTCGACTGTAAGCTCGGCGCCTATCCGTCAATGGTCACACTGACCGACGGCTCAACATTGATCGTCTATTACGAAGAGGGCCCCGGTTCGAATGTCCGGGCACGAAAGTTCCGGATCAATGAAAAGCGGCTCGAGTGGTTAAAGTTCAACCGGTAAAAACCGCGGCTACGCTCACCCTTTTCAAAAGGATCTCTCGCAGATACGGATATCTCACAGAGACTGGGTCCAGTAATCGACGAGCCAAACCAGGTCGTTGCCGTCAATATAGCCGTCACCGTTAATATCGCAATCCTCATTCCACGCATCGTCACCCGGCAAAGTGTTCCATGCGCCGAGAAGAAGTCCCCAATCTCCGGTTGAAACAACTCCATTCCCGTCGATATCTGGGGAATGTGTCCAGAGACGTGAAAAGGCCGGCACGCCGATCGATTTAATCAGGTTGTCGTCCAGCGGATACGACTCACCGGTTCTGACATAGTAATACCCCGCAACAAACGGGGAAACCGGCTGCGTGACCCCCGTTACCGCGATCGACGGGGTCATATCGAGCGAGGAGTCGATCGTAACGGTAAAACGGGCTAAAAGCCAGGAATTTTCGCCGCCCGTAATCGGAGAAAGGAGACTCCAATCCTGAGTCGCCGAAAAGAGCCACCCCACCTGAACGGCTTTGAGACACGACTGACGCGTGTCGTAATACAAAAACTCACTCAGTGTATATTTCCCCGCGTAAATATCTTCGATCTCAAGGGAAATTACCTTATCGGGATCATAATCGAGCTGGATCTGAATACTCGAAATGAACTCTCCGTTCCCCGAGAGGTCGGAAACCCAGAGTTCAAGATAGAACTGATCATTTTCGATGACCGTCTGCCGTGTCGATACGGGCACCTCGTCGTTCGGAAGATAGTAGAACGTTCCGAAGTTGCGCGTTCCCGTCCTGAGGACCCGAACATCCTCGGTCGGCTCGGAAACCGCAGCCAGGGTGATCAGAACTTCAGGTTCCTCACTCACAGCGTCCCCTGTTGGATCGTCTGGCGATACCGAAACGGAAAGAGGAGCGGCAACCGGAGGATTGACGAAATCGGGATCGTCAACCGATTTAAACCAATTGATACTGATATACGAAAAGTCGCTCGCTCCGACAAAACCGTCGCCGTCAATATCGCACCGCGGATCCCAATCGCTGTCATCTGCCGTGGTCAGCCAGCGGGAAGTGAGAAGAGCGTAGTCACCGGATCCGATAAAGCCGTCCCCGTCGAGATCGACGGGCGAGGCGCCGGAAACGACCGGAATTGCTGCGGTTTCCGTTTCAAAGGCGTCCGGATCAAAAGCCGCTGAACCGTCGAGCTGACAGACCACATCGGCGCCGATAGCCGGCAGAGACTCGGCACCGAAAGGGGAAACAGCGAGAAGATTCCGAAGTTCAAGTGATTCCATACGAAGAGAACGTTTCTTCGCCGATATGCCTCGGGTGGTTCGGTCCCGTTTCGACAGAAGGTTCTTCCCCAATCTGATCATATTAATCTTCCTCATTCCGACCGCAGCCGTAAAACGAAACCTTGCCAAACCGAGCGGAAAAACGCTCTTTGGAAAACATTCCCCATACGGTAAAATACCTACCGTCCTTACCCCGATTATATATAAATCCGCCAGATTTCTGTACCCCTGAGCAGAGGAAAATCTTGAGTTCTTTCCGTAAACCGAGTACCATCTGGAAAATCCGAAATAAAATTTATCCACTTTCCCCATCTCCACGCTGGATGGGAATCCTCAACCTGACACCTGATTCTTTCTCGGACGGCGGTCTTCTCGCAAAGGAAGTTCACGCCGATACTCCATTTCAAGTTGACGTTGAAAAAGCCTTGCGAAAGGCGTCGGAACTGATATCTCAGGGAGCGGACATCATCGATGCCGGCGGTGAAAGCACCCGCCCCGGATCCGAGCCTATCACCCCTAAAGAGCAGATCCGCCGAACCGAAGAAGTGATCCGGCGGCTGGCGCTCATAACAGACGTCCCCATTTCAATCGACACGACCAGCGCCGAAGTTGCCGACCGGGCGCTGGCAGCTGGGGCATCGATCGTCAACGACATCTCCGGCGGACTCTTCAGCCCGGAGATCATCGAGGTGGTCCGTAAGCATCGCGCCGGTATCTGTATCGGACATATCCAGGGAATCCCATCGCGGATGCAGCAATCTCCCCATTACGATAACGCCGCCGAAGAAATCGCTTTCTTTCTTCAAAAACGTTCAGAAGAGCTGATCACGGCGGGAATTGAGCCGGAACAGATCGTCATCGATCCGGGAATCGGATTTGGGAAAACAACTGCACACAATCTGGATATACTTGCCCGACTCAGCCTTTTACGAAAGATCGGTCTGCCGATTTTAATCGGTCTCTCCCGAAAGAGATTTCTCGGTGAACTTGCCGGTCAGGGCGCGTTCACAGCGCCTCCGGAAGAGCTTGCCGAAAAGCGCGACTTCTACACCGCGGTTATCACCAAACGCCTTGCGAGCGAGGGCATTGCGATCTTTCGAGTCCACAACGTAGGCTATAACCGCGCGGCGGTCAACAACCCGAAATTTCCGCAGTTTTCTTTATTTTAACCCAATTCGCAAAAAGAAATGACACGCTTTAAACCGCTGCTGATCACTTTAACTTCAATGTTTTTTTTCTACCTGGCGCTTCCGCCGGCGGAGCTTTTCTGTCTTTGTTTTGTACCGCCGATTTTCTGGGTCTTTCTGATTCGCGGAGAATTCCCTCCTGCCGAAAAGCCGGATCTCACAGACACGGGTTTCTTCAAAAGGCGCATTCAAAAAATCGGTTATCTTTGCAGCACGTTTTACGGTCAGATATTTCTCGCCGACCTGATTTTCTGGGCCGTTTCGATCTCCTGGCTTCCGATTCCTCACCCGGCGATCTGGGCGGGGTGGGCACCTCTGAGTATCGTCATGGCATTCTATTTTCTCCTCTACATCGCGGCGGCACGCCGCTTTCTCCGACGTTGGAATATGCCTCTCTTTCTCGCCTCTCCTCTGGCATGGGTCGGAATGGAATGGCTTCGGAAACATATTTTGACCGGTTTTTCGTTCTGTTCCCTCGAGCATACGCTCTATCTCCACCCGGTCATGATCCAGACCGCCGAATGGGCGGGAGAATACACCGTCGGCGCGCTGATTATGCTGATCGGTACCGCCTGGGGAATCGGTCTCGAATCGTTTATTTCCGTTCCGCACCGATGTTGGAAGGGGGTCATCGCCTTCCTGGGAGGGACGCTCGTCTTAGCAGGCATGGTCGGTTACGGATTCTATTCCGTCGGGAAGATTGAGCGTCTCTGTGCCGAAGCCGATGCTGCACCGGGCGGGGAAGTCGACATCGCACTGCTGCAGGATTCGACTTATTACCATTTTCCGATTCCGACCGAAACAACTATTGACGTTCATCAGCGCTACATGGCCCTGACGGATATTGCCGCCCGGGAAAAACCTGACCTGATTGTCTGGCCCGAAGGAACTTTCGCGTACCCCTACTACGACTTCGAACAGGGGGCGAAACTGCCTTCTCCCGATGGGGTTTCTCCTCTTCCTCCGGAAGAAATCGAAAAGCAGGTCCAGAAGATCCGGGACGATCAGAAAAGTCAAATTGAGACCTGGCTTGGAAAAGTCGGCGTCCCGGTAATCCTGGGGCTCATTTCAACCGTCTATGAGCCTGACCGGGCTCGAGCCTACAACAGCGCTCTCTACTGTGCCGAGGGGACTCCCTATCTCCGTTACGATAAACGCGCACGGGTTGTCTTCGGCGAGTTCATCCCGTTCATGGAATATCTTCCCGAAAGTTTCCCTCTCAAAACTCTCTGCGAACCGATCTCAGCGGGAAAACATCTCGGTTTAATTCCGGTCGCCTCGAAATATCAGGCTCTCGTCTCGATCTGTTTTGAGAGTTGCTACGCCCGTTTCGTCCGTTCACAGCTCGACGAACTGAAAAGGGCGCCGCAACCTGTCGATCCCGATTTTCTCATCAACATTTCGAGCGATGCCTGGTTCTTCGGAAACGCAGAGAATGAGTTCCACAACTCGTCCTACCCCCTGCGAGCGGTCGAAACACGCAAATACTATCTGGTCGCGTCGCACGGGGGGACCTCGCTCGGAATCACCCCTTCCGGAAGAATCTTCACTCAAGGGGAACGCGGGGGGCAGGGAGTTGTTACCGCACGTTTCACTCCCGTAAAAATCCGCCCCTTCCTCGACGGCAAAGGGTTATGGTTCGGTGTTGTCTGCGCCTGGACGGTTATTATTGTCTTCGTGCCGGTTCCCGGGAGAAAGAAAACCTCCACGAAATATCTCGAAACGGAATCTTAGCCGTTTTTAAAACCCTCTTTACCGATAGGAAGAAAAAGAGTATCCTACGATGCGGCGATGTTAAAGTTTATCCGTTTTAACAGTCATTCTGCACGTTTTCCCAAAAAGTTCCAACGTGAAAACAAAGAAAATTTCAGCAGATGCTATAATTCACAAAGCGGATGTCCTGACATTCTTGACCTCAAAAGCCACAAAACAAACACCGAACCCTGAGGCGGATTACCTTGATTTAAGAAGGAGCAATGATGAAAAAGATTTCTTTATCAGTGATGGCCCTTTTTGCCATACTCG
>ONWH01000060.1 GCA_900321495.1 uncultured Planctomycetota bacterium | reverse complement strand
TCCGGCGAACGGCTGTAAAAACCTTCATCGTAGCCGTCCAGACACCATTCCGCCAGGTTCCCGAGCATGTCGTATAGCCCCCAGGCATTCGGCGCTTTTTCTTTCCCCCTGTGGAGACGGCCGCCGCTGTTTTCGCGGTTCCAACCCGCGTTGTCCGGAGTTTCGGCGCCGGCATGGGGGAGTGACACACCGGCACGACACGCGTATTCCCACTGGGCTTCGGTCGGCAGGGTGATTGTGTTCCCTGTCAGTTCACCCAGCTTCCGGCAGAATGAGAGTGCCTGGGAGTCGGAGACGGAGGCTGCGGGATACCGCGGCTGATTTCTTTCGCGGTAATAACCGCGCGGCGTGTCTCCCATTACGCTCTCCCACATCTTTACGGTGACTTCGGTCTCGAGTATCCAGAACCCCCGGCTTATCCGGACCGGGTGTTCGTCTTCGTCGGTTCTGTGTCCCTCTTCCGAGACGGGGCTTCCCATCACGAAATCGCCAGGCGGACACCAGCAAAAAACAAAGACCGTATTTCCGACGGCAAGCGCCTTTTTCTCTCCCGCTTCGGTTCCCGGGCCGAAAATGTCCGTTTCAATCGGCAGACCGGCGGTGTCCGGATCTTCTTCAATTCCCGCCTCGTCGAGCAGCGAAACAAGTTTTTCTTCACAGCCCATGAGTCCGGCCGTCTTCCAGTCAGGAGTGAGCGGGGATTCGGAGCTTCCGTTCATGTCGGACAGGGAAAGCCATTTCGTGAACCTTTCGGAGGAGCGGTATTCGCACGAGTCGATCAGGCGGAGCAGAAAGCGGATGTCGGCGGTTTTTTCTTCGGTTAGCGGCGGATCGGGAATACCCGCAGCGATCATATGGTCGAGGAGTCGCGCGGTGAGAATCTCATCCCGGTGGGTTTTAAGAAGCGTGACGATCTCGTTCCGGCGCTCTTCCTGAACGGCCGCATAAGCCGGGTCGGTTTCCGTCAGGAGGCGCAGCAAGTCGATACGGCACTCGTAAAGGAGTCCACAGGGATACTCGGCCGGCTGGGACGCCAAGACGGCATCGGCTGCTTCAAGGAGCTCTTTTTCCGTTTCAACGGCATCCGGCGGGATTTCACCGAACGATTTCATGAGGCCGATGACATTGACCGCGCGCATAAACAGAATCGCTTCGAGGAATCGGCGGGAAGGATCTTCCGGATCGTAAAAGAAAAAGAAGTCATCGCGGATTACGGACAGTACTTTCTGCAGCAGGGGGAGCGACGGCGCTTTTCCGGGATCCTCTGCGAGCAGCCACACAGAGAGGAGATGACGTTGCCAAAAGATGTACTGAAACATTCTCTGCGGCGGATTGAGCGCAAGAATCTTGTTGCACAACTCGATAAGCTGCTCGGTGTCTGTCCTGGAAACTCTGAAGTTTTTGGCTGTCAGATCGTGCGGAATTCTGGAGACCGTCAGCCAGTTTCCGAAAAGCCAGGAGGCGATTTCGTATGTCGAACCGTCTTTCGGGAATCCGAATTTAGCGAACATTTTCGGAGCCTCGCCGCAGTCGATCGGGGGGAGCTTTTCGGCCGACAGGAGCTCTTCTCCGCTCAGACCGAACAGACCGGATCGCGAACCTCCCGAATCGGCCGCCCGAAGAGCGCTGTATGGCGGGAATCCCAAGACCAGCAAAAGGAAAAGAAACAAAAAAACGCCGAATCGGCGTTTCCGTGCGGACACAATTCTCCGGCAGGTCAACAGTCCCATAAGATTTCTCCCTCACCTGTTTGCGGAAAATGTGAATCGTGTGGGGGCGGCCGGAACGCGCCGATTTTTACCTGTTCCCCACCAGATAGAAATGGCAGTGCGGGCAGACCTTGTAACCCGCGTCGATCTCCCAGTCGCACTGCGGGCAGATCTGGGTGTTGCGTGTTTTCTCTTTCATCCGCGGACCCAGGAGAAGATCGCTCCCTTCTTCGGGACGGTCGTAGCTGGTCGGCTGACCGGCGGCGGCCTTCCGGAGTTCGTCGCCGATACCGAGGATACGCAGGACCGCGCTGTCGGTGCACTTCCGGTTCTCCGGAACCGGGATCGTCAGTTTAACGCCGCATACCGGGCAGGAAACCGTCTTGCCGGCTTTCCGCTCTTCCGCCGCGAGCTTGTGACCGTTCGGACAGGTGACTTTAATTTTGGCTGACATAACAGAACCCCTGACGCACCGAAAATGTTACCAGTTCTCCGAGAGCTTATTGTATCAGGCAGGAGATCGGAAAACAACCCTCTTACGGAAAAAAAACTCCCCAGCGTTTTCGCGACAGAATTGCCGCTGCGAGACGGATCGAGAAACTGGCGTACACATGCACAGGCCGTGGTGTTTCCCATCCACGCTAAAAGTGATCTTCAGCGGGAAAACGAGGGGAGCGGACTTATTATACCTTACTTTTCCGAAAAGAAAAGCGGATTTTTACCCTGCGGCGAACGAACGGACGAATCGCGCGTAATCTTCGGGCGTATCGATTCCGATCGCCGCTTCGTCGATGACACCGACCAGGATCGTTTTCCCCTCATGGAGAACGCGGAGCTGCTCAAGCCCCTCGGTAATCTCACAGAGGGACTGCGGCGTTTCCGGGAGAGAAAGAAGGAAATCGCGCCGGTAGGCGTAAAGGCCGATATGCTGATAGTACAGGGGCGGGGTTTCGGTCAGGAACGACTCGCTCCGTCGGCGCGGGTAGGGGATGACGCTTCGGCTGAACCAGAGCGCGCGTCCCGTCTTGTCGAAGACCACCTTGACACAGGCGGGATCGTCGACAGCCTCGGCCGAACGGATCGGTGTGGCGAGGGTCGCCATTTCGGCATCGGGCCGATCCTGAAGGAGACGGATCGCCATATCGATCGAGTCCCCCGAAAGGGTGGGTTCGTCCCCCTGAACGTTGACTACGATGTCGGCGTCGGGGACCGACAGGGCCGCCTCGGCGACCCTGTCGGTCCCGCTCGGCGCCGCCGGGTCGGTCATGACCGCTTCCCCGCCGAACCCGCGCACCGCGTCAAAGATCGAGGGATGATCGCATGCCACCAGAACGCGGCCGGCCAATCGGCTCCGCCGCGCCGCCTCGTACGTGTGCTGGATCAGCGGTTTTCCCGTTTCGGCCAGGAGGAGTTTTCCCGGCAGACGTGTCGAGGCGAGACGGGCGGGGATGATGATGACGCTTTTCACACCGGTCACTCGTAATGCTGGAGTTTGTTCTGGAGCGGAACGACGGTGGCGTCGGGAATCTCACGGACCCAGATGTTCCGGAACTGGCACGCGCAGCCGTGATCCTGAATGTGGATCGGTTCCTTGTCGCCGTGCAGGTTGTAGTGCGGCGGAATGTGGTAGTATGTATCACCCTGGATTGCCCAGTTGTCGATCACCAGCACACCGTTTTGGAAAACGGTAATGGTTGCCGGCCGGACCACTTCGGCGATCTGGTCGTTCTCGACGCGGAAAATCGGCCGATGGAAGATAATATCGTAACTTTGCCACTCGCCCGGCGCCTTGCAGACGTTCACCAGCGGCGGGAGCTGCTTGTAGATCGAGCCGCACTGCCCGTCGAAATAGGTTTCATTGTCATAGCTGTCGAGGATCTGGACTTCGTAATGGTCCATAAAGAAAACGCCGCTGTTCCCGCGCCACTGACCGAACTCGGTAGGATTGCCGTTCTCGTCGGTTTTGACAGGAGGTTCGGTGAACTCGAGATGGAGCTGAACCGAGCCGAACTTTTCTTTGGTGCGGATATCCCCGGTACCCGGTTCAGTGGTGAGAATGCCGTCGCTGACCTTCCACGCACCCCCCTCCCATGCATCGAGGTTCGTTCCGTCGAAAAGGACAATCGCATCGGACGGCGGCGGAGTCAGAACGGCTTCGGAAGTGATCTTCGCAGGTTCCTTCCAGTCGATTCCCGAACGGAAATGCCCCCCTTCAAAATCCTGGGCCAGTACCGCGGCCGCTACCAGGTTGATCGCGGCGAATGACAAAATGCGCAGTTTCATAACGTCTCCGATTTCTGTAAAAGGAATGTTCGCCCGAAGGCAGTTGATCTTTTTGTCAGGACTCTATTGTAATTACTTCCCCTTTCGGAAACAACAATCGCTCCCGCGAATCGTTGAAAGATTTCCGTGCCGTGGTAAAATAGTGCGGGTGGGTGAAGCGCGGCGGGAGTATCTTCAGCGAAAGCGGTGCCGGTCGGTTCCGCAGTGACGAAAGGATGTGCCGATGGGAACGGTGAAAACGCTTGTGGCCCTTTCCGGCGGCGTCGACAGTTCAACGGCAGCCTATCTGCTCAAAGAGGAGGGCTCGGCGCCGGCGGCCGTCTTCATGCGCCATCCCTATCAGCCGGTTCTCGATCGGGATGAAACCGAACGTTTCTGGTCCGAGGCGCCCGGTGCAAAGGACATCCCCCTCTGCGCTGCCGGGGACGGCTCCGAACCTCGCACCGTTTTCTGGACTCCCGACCGGTTTCCCATGCCGCGGGATGCCGCCGACGCCCTGCGCGTGGCCCGCTCGCTCGATATACCCTTCTTTATCTACGATGCCGAACCGGTCTTTCAGCGGGTCGTCGGTCACTGGACCGGGGAATATTTAGCCGGCCGGACACCGAACCCGTGTGTTTTGTGCAACCGGATCCTGAAATTCGGCGCCCTGATCGACCTGGCGCGCCGCCGCGGATTCAGTTCGTTTGCGACCGGCCACTACATTCGCCGCACCGTCTGCGCCGCCTGGCGCCTTTCCGGTGTCGGGAGACTTCCCGACTGGCTTGCGGGCGAGCCGGATGACGCGCCGGTTCTCCTGCGGGGGAACTCCGAAAAAGACCAGTCGTACGTTCTCTGCGGCGTCAGCCGTGAACGCCTGGCGATGGTTAACTTTCCCTTGGCCGGCCTGACGAAACCCCAGGTGCGGCAGATTGCCGCCGACGCGCGGATTCCCGTCGCGCAAAAGCGGGAAAGCCAGGACCTCTGTTTCGTTCCCGCCGGCGAGGCGCCGTTCGATTTTCTCCGCCGAACAGCCGGTCCGACCGACACGGCGGGGAATTTCGTCTCGCGGGACGGGACGGTTCTGGGGGCGCACCGCGGTTATGAGAAATATACCGTCGGCCAGCGGAAGGGACTCGGAATCGGATTCGGCGAGCGGACCTTCGTACAGGCGATCGTTCCGCTCCGGAAGGAGGTTGTGCTCGGAACCCGGGACGACCTGGCGCGTTCGGTCATTCGTGCGGCCGATGCGAACTGGATCGCGCCGGTACCGATCGGCGTTCCGTTCCGCGTTCAGGTGAAGATCCGGTACCGCTCCGCCGCGGCCGAAGCGACGGTAACCGCCGGCGCCGACGGAACCGTAACCGCCCGGCTCGATGAACCGCGCTTCGGGGTCGCTCCAGGACAGTCCCTGGTCTGCTATTGGAAAGACCGTCTCATCGGGGGCGGGATTATTGCCGAAAATAGAGAATAAAACCGGTTTTCCCGGAGGGAGCTTTCGATGAACCTGCATGAATATCTCGATGCCGCGGTCGACGCGGCGCGTGCCGCCGGACTGATCATGCGTTCCAAGGCGGGACGGACATCCTTCAGGGAGAAGGGGTGGGCCGACCTGGTTACGGAAACCGATGTGGCATGTCAGCGCGAAATCACGCGGATCCTTCTCGACAGGTTTCCCGAGACGTGGATCGTCGGTGAAGAGGCGGTTCCCGGCACGCGTTTCCTTCCCGAATCGCGCTGCGGGTCGCAGGCGTCTCCCGACAGGCCCCTGACCTGGATTGTCGATCCGATCGACGGAACGACCAACTTTGTGCACGGCGTGCCGATGTTCGGACCTTCGATCGGCCTGGCGCGCGGGAACGATCTTCTCTGCGGCGTCTTTTTCAATCCGTGCGCCGACGAGCTTTTTACCGCGGTCAAAGGGGAGGGAGCGTATCTGAACGGTGAGACGATCCGCACAAGCGGCGTCACGCGGCTCGACCGCGCGCTGGCGACGGTATCGTTTCCGACCCGGACGCTCTTCGATTCCCCCGACTACCTGGCGTTTCAGGAGATGGTCCGTTCGTGCCAGGCGATCCGGCGGAGCGGATCGACCGCGCTGAACCTCGCCTATCTGGCGGCCGGACGGTTCGACGTCCTTTCGTGCCAGAACGCCCACGCCTGGGATTCCGCCGCCGGCGTCATTCTGGTGCGCGAGTCGGGGGGTGTCATTTCGGCGCCCGACGGGAGCGAGGTCGATCTGGCGCACGCCGGGGTGATCGCCGCCGCCACGCCGGAACTCTACCGGGTGTTTCGGCAGGCGATTTCGCGCCGCAGCGTTCAATAGTTTTTCCGTGGAGACTCCATGTCCTCTTACCTGAAGACCGCCGCACCTGACGCTCAGAAACAGGCCAATTACCCTATCGTCAAAGACGTGGTGGTGATCGGCCGGAATCCGCACTGCGATATCTGTCTCGACGACGGCGCGGTCAGCCGGGTCCACGCCCGAATCCGGTTCGACGGCACACGGTTTACGATTTCCGATATCGCTTCGAGCAACGGCACGTTCCTGAACGGGCGGCGCCTGGTCAATCCGGCCCCTCTTTACAACGGCGACCGCGTCCGGATCGGCAGCGGTGAGTTTGTCTTCGTGACCGATTTCGCCAAATCGCAGCGTTCGACACGAATGCCCAACTATTCGGTCGGCTCGGCGGTTCTGGATGAGTCCCTTTCGAAAGACTCGATCAACTTCACCTCTCAGGTCGATCTGCGGAATATCGCGCAGCAGCCGCTGATCCGTCAGCCTCAGGTCGATGTGATGGCCGAGCTGAAAGCGCTCCGCACGAAACTCGATGTGATGATGTCGATGATGAAAAACTGGGGGAAGGTGACCAGCCGCCAGGGACTTCTTCCCGAGTTCTTCGTAAATCTGCTCAAACTCTTCCCCCAGGCCGATGTCGTTTCCGTTTTAGGGCCGGGTGAAGGGTCGTCCCGTCTTGAGCTTATCGACTACCGGCTCCGCGGCGGCGGGGACGAGGCCCCCGTCCGGATCAGCCGTTCGATTCCGCAGTACGTTTTCGACAACGAAAAGGCGATCATTTCCGGGTCTCCGGCGCATGACCCGCGCTTCAGTATCAAGGAGGACAGCGTCTTAAAGAAAGACGTCTATTCGGCGATGGCCGTGCCGATCTTCGAGGGGGAAAACGAACGCCCGTTTGCGGTGATTCTGGTCGAGTCGCGTACCGGGGAATCGAAGTTTACCGACAGCGATTTGGATCTGCTGATCGCGATCGCCAGCCAGGTCGGGCTGTACAGCGAAAACCTGAACTACCAGCACGTCCGCCATCAGGAGGAGATGCTCGAAAAGGAAATGCAGCTGGCCAATCAGGTCCAGCGCGCGCTCCTGCCCGATGAGCTGCCCGAAATGTCCGGCTACACATTTTTCGACTACTACCATCCCGCCAAGTCGATCGGGGGCGACTTCTACGACTTTATCCGCCTGCCGGAAGGGCGTTTGGCGGTCGTTCTGGCCGATGTGACCGGAAAAGGGGTTCCCGCCGCGCTCCTGGCGGCGAAACTCTCGTCGGATGTGCACACGGCGCTGATGATCGAAAAGACCCCCGCCGCCGCTCTCGAACGGATCAACCGCGTCTACCACACGCGCCAGCTTGAACAGCGGTTCATTACGATGATTCTTTTGGTCCTCGAGCCGGAAAACGGGAAGCTGCGCCTTTTCAACGCCGGGCATGACACGCCGTTCCTCCGCCGCGCCGACGGATCGGTCGAAGAAGTCGGCTTCGGCCGGCACGGGTTTCCGATCGCGATGATGCCCGAGATCAACTGCCGGGAGGTTGTGATCGACCTGGAGCCCCGGGACGTCTTCGTGATGATGACCGACGGGATCCCGAACGCCGCCGACGGCGACCAGGAGCTTTTCGGCACCGCGCGGATCCGGCGTTATCTGGAGCAGACGGAATCGGCTTCTCCCGCCGAGATTGGCAAAGGGCTCATTGCCGAGGTGCGCCGGTTTGCCGGCGACGCGCCCCAGGCGGACGACCAGTGTGTTGTGGTGGTCGGGCGCGGCGTGCGCTAGGGCGTATTTTGGCCGGCGCATAAAAAAAACTCCGCCCGTTGCGGAGTTTTTTTTATGCACCAAAATCGATGTGCCGCACGCGGCCTAGAAGTCGGCGGGCATCTGCTTGATCTGAGCGTTGGTGAAGACCGGACCGTCTTTGCAGACGTAGAGGCTGCCGCAGTTGCAGCGGCCGCATTTTCCCAGACCGCATTTCATCCGGTTTTCGAGACTGCTGTAGATTGCCTCGTCGGGGATTCCCATTTCGGCCAGCACCGGGCAGGAGAATTTGATCATGATCGGGGGGCCGACGACGAGCGCGACCGTGTTTTCGCCGCTCAGATTCGCCTCTTTCAGAACCGTTGGCACGAAACCGACCAGCCCGTCCCAGTCAGGGGTCTCGCCGCCCGGGTCGACTGTTTTGAGAACCTGAACGTCCGGCGCTTTCGCCCAGTCGTCCAGCTCGCTGCGGCAGACCAGGTCACCGACCGTGCGCGCGCCGTAGACGATCGTGATTTTGCCGTATTTCTCACGGTGTTCGAGCGCGTAGAGGATCGCGCAGCGGATCGGGGGCATCGCGATCCCGCCCGCCACGAAGATCAGGTTTTTCCCCTCCCAGGCGTCCATCGGATAGTGGTTCCCGTAGGGGCCGCGGAACCCGATCACATCGCCCGGCTCGGCCTGCCACATCGCCTCGGTCACACGCCCGGTTTTACGGAAGCAGAACTCCAGGTAGTCTGCCGAGTTCGAACAGCAGATGTTGAAGGTCGACTCGCCGACCCCGAAGACGGACCAGAGCCCGAACTGGCCGATTTCGAACGAAAACGCCTCGGCGTCTCCAGGATTCTTGAACTTGACCCGGACCAGCTTGACGTCGGAAGTCTGCTGGAAGACATCGGTGATTTCCATCAGGTAGGGTTCGTAAATATTGCTTTGCGTGATACTCATGCCTCGCCTCTTTTTTGTTAGTCTTCCTGCTCTTCGATCGCTTCGAGAAACGGTTTGACGCCCAGGACGGTCGGGCAGTGCCGTGTGCAGTTGCCGCAGCCGGTGCAGAGAATCTTGCCGAACTTGTCGGGGTAGATCGAAAACTTGTGCATGAGCCGCTGACGCTGGCGCGCCCCCTGATCGGGCCGGGGGTTATGTCCCGAGGCGTGCAGCGTAAAGAGGGCCGACTGGCAGAAGTCCCAGTTCTTGACACGGTTTCCCTTGGCGTAGCTCCCCTCATCGACGATGTCGAAGCAGTGACAGGTCGGACAGAGATAGGTGCACGCGCCGCAGCCGACACAGCGCAGGGCGTGCTCGTTCCAGAAGGGGGAATCAAAATGCCCGTCCATCCAGGTTTTGCATTTCGACGCATCGAACCGTACCGGCGGCGGCGGACATGCCTTGCCCGTCTTGGTCGATTCCGAAGTTTTCCCCTCAAAGAGCTGTTCCCCCCTTTCGGTGACGGGACGGACCTCAAAGGTGCCGTCGGCCAGGTTGTAGAGGATCGCGTCCGAGCCCTCGGTGTTTTCGGGCGACCCGCCGACCGACGAGCAGAAGCAGTCGTCGTCCGACTTGTGGCACGCGACGGTCACGACGGTTGTCATACGCCGGCGCGACTGGTAGAAGCGGTCCTGGTAATCCCAGCCGAAGACCTTGTCGAGGATCGGCAGCGATGCGGCTTCACACGGGCGGCATCCGAAAAGGAGCTGCGGCTTGCCGAATTCCGGCGCGTCGGCCAGAACGACGTCGTTGTGAATCCGCTCGTAGGAGAAGAGCTTCTCGTGCCGGGGAAAGAAGAAGTCCTTGATGGTGTTTGCCGCCTTGAGCCAGCCGCTCAGGACGATCTTTCCGGCTCCCTCTTCGTCGATATACTGGAAAAAGACGCGGTCGTTGTCGAACGGTACCGGCGCGACGGCCAGTCCTCCGGCGCGGATGAAATCGGCGGCGATCTGCCGCAGGTCGTCAAGAGAAATAATCCGGCTCATCGAATGAAATCCTCCTTGTCCGATTCCGAGAAGGTGCCGATCAGCGGCAGGGCGCCGACTTTTGTTCCGGAAAGATGGTCGAACTGTTCTTCGGCCGCGTTGGCCAGGGTCAGATTGATCAGGTTCAGGTCAATTCCCGCCGGACACGCCGCCGAGCAGGCGCCGCACGAAACACAGCGTCCGGCCAGATGGAAGGCGCGGAGGATGTTCCACGCGAAGTTCCCCTGGAGTGAGGCCGATGTCGGGATCCGCGCCGGGCGGTTCTTGTCGGCCACACAGCGGTTGCAGTAACAGAGCGGACAGCTCTGCCGGCATGCGTAGCAGCGCACACACCGCGAGAATTCCCGCTTCCAGTAGGCGAGCCGCTCGTCGGGCGGAAGCGCTTTGATTTCTTCAATGCGCTGGTATTTTCCCGTCTTGCGGCGCTCCTCCTTGCTGAGGTCTTTCGGCGCGTCTTCGGCTTCGCCGATCACCTGGTCAACATTCTGCGGGTAGTGCCCGTAGCAGATCGCGCAGCGCGACGAGGGGCGCCCCTGGTCTTCGTTGACTCCTTCGCAGACCATTCCGATGACATACACTTCGTGCCGCATGATCTGCGACTCGTTCGCCAGAACGACGATGGCGCGCGCGTCGCACGGTTTGACGACGATCGCGGGTTTTCCGAGCCGTTTGACTTCGGGCCGGGTCAGAAAAACGACCAGATTCTGATGGCATTCGCTGTTCCAGACGAGCTTCTGCGCGTCTTCCGGGCGGGTGATGAAGACGGGAACCACCTTCCCGGTCTTCGAGAGGCCGTACCCGATAACCACGTTGGCCTTTTCCTCTTCGAGGAGTTTCGCCGCGGTCTCTCTGAGCTGATATTCCTGGTATTCCATGGAAACTTATCTCTCCTCACTTTCATGGGTGATCGACTGATAACCGCGGTAGGGACCGAGAGCCCTGGTCTTGTCGACGATCTCGGTCACGAACTTCTGAAACTTCGCCCCTTCGGCGGCGGAGATCCACGAGAAATGAATCCGCTCGGTCTCGATTCCCAGAACTTCGAGGAGTTCCCGGAAGAGGATCCAGCGGCGCCGGGCGTGGTAGTTCCCCGCGTTGTAGTGGCAATCCCCCGGATGGCAGCCGGAGACCAAAACGGCATCGGCGCCGACTTCAAACGCCTTGATGACCAGGTTGAAGTCGATCCGTCCGGTACACGGAAGACGGATGATGCGGATGTTCGCCGGGTATTCGAGCCGGTTCGTCCCTGCCAGGTCGGCGCCGAGATAGGTGCACCAATTGCAGACGAACGCGATGATTTTCGGCTCAAACGTCTGATCTGTGTTGGTTTTCTCCATTTGTTACACGCTTTCCTTTATGACAACAGTGACTCGATTTCGGCGTAAACTTCTTCTTCGGTGAACCCTTCCAGGTCGATCGATTTCGACGGACAGACCGCCACGCAGGTGCCGCATCCCATACAGAGCCCCGGATTGACCCGGGAAGTGTTCTTGACATGGTTCCCTTTTCGGTCGACGATTTCTTCGATCGAGATCGCCTCGTACGGGCACGCCTGAACACACGCGCAGCACGCCGCGCAGAGCGATTCGTCGACATGGGCGATTTCCGGTTCGCGCGTCAGATGGTCCTGGCTGAACATCACCAGGACTTTGGCCGCCGCTGCCGAGGCCTGGGCGACCGATTCGGGAATGTCTTTCGGCCCCTGGCAGGCGCCGCAGAGGAAGACTCCCGCCGAGTTCGTTTCGACCGGCCGGAGTTTCGGGTGGGATTCGCTCAGGAAACCGTATTCGTCATAGCCGACCGAAAGCTTCTGGGCCAGAGCGGTGGCGCCGTCGGTCGGGGCCATGGCACACGCCAGAACGACCATGTCGGCCTCGACGGTGACCGGCTTGCCGGTCAGCGTGTCGGCGCCGCGGACGACCAGCTTCCTGACGCCGTCGATCTCCTCTTCGGTGATTTTCGAGACGCGGCCGCGGTGATAGAGCGCGCCATCCTGTTCAATGGCGCGGCGGACAAACTCGTCGTATTTTTTACCGCCCGAACGGATGTCCATGTAAAAAACGTGCGCTTCGCCGTCGTGCACCTTGTGCTTATAGAGCATCGTGTGCTTGGCGGTATACATGCAGCAGATCTTCGAGCAGTACGAGACGCCTTTGGCGTTGTCGCGCGAGCCGACGCACTGAATGAAGACGATCTTCTGCGGCACGCGCCCGTCGCTGGGACGTTTCGGTTCGCCCCCCGTCGGCCCGGAGGCGGAGATGAGCCGCTCGAACTGGAGCGAGTCGATCACGTCCTTGTATTTCCCGTAGCCGTATTCGCCGTAGCCGGAAAGGTTCGGGTTCGACTGCTCTTTGCCGATCGAATAGAGCTGATATCCCGTCGCGACGACGACCGCACCGACTTCTTCGGTGATCAGCTTGTCCTCGTCGTTGAAATTGATCGCGCCGGCGGCGCAGTTCTTTTCGCAGATTCCGCATTTGCCGTTCTTGAAATGGATGCAGCGGGACGAGTCGATCACCGGACGCGCCGGAACCGCCTGCGGGAAGGGGATGTAAATCGCCGTCCGGTTCCCCAGATTGAAATCGAAGGAGTTCGGGATCCGCTTGTTCGGACAGCCGTTCCAGCAGGTGCCGCAGCCGGTACACTTGTTGACGTCGACGTAGCGGGCTTTCTGCCGGATCGTTACGCTGAAGTTTCCGATATACCCTTCAACCTTTTCGACCTCGGAGTAGGTCATAAGGCGGATCTTCGGGTGCTGGTTTACCTCGACCATGCGCGGAGTCAGGATGCACTGCGAACAGTCGAGCGTCGGGAACGTTTCGGAAAGGCCGGCCATTTTCCCGCCGACCGAAGGCTCTTTCTCGACCAGAATGACTTCATGCCCGGCGGCGGCGATATCGAGCGCCGCCTGGATTCCGGCAACGCCTCCCCCGATCACGAGCGCCTTTTTGGTGATCGGCACGGAGATCGGCTGCAGCGGGCGGTTGTGCCGGAGTTTTTCGACCGAGATGCGGATCAGTTCGATCGCCTTGGCGGTCGCCTCTTCCTTGTCGGCGTGAACCCACGAACACTGTTCGCGGATGTTCGCCATTTCGACCATGTAGGGGTTGACGCCGGCCAGCTGCGCGGCCGCACGGAATGTCTTTAAGTGCATATGCGGCGAGCAGCTGGCGACGACCACACCGGTCAGTCCGAGCGATTTGATCTGATCGATGATCAGTGACTGGCCCGGCTCACTGCACATGTATTTGTAATTCATGCTGCAATGGACTCCGGGGAGGGACTCGATCGCTTTTGAGACCCGTTCGACATCAATATGACGCGCGATATTTTCGCCGCACCAGCAGGTAAAAACACCGATTTTAGCCATAATCGTTTATTCCCGTGTTTTGGATGTAAAAGGTTCCGTCCGCGACAGCGCGCGTGCTCAGATCTGAAGTTTCACGTAATGCCGGTTGATTCCGAGTTCCTCTTCGCTGATTCCCAGAGCCAGCCCCACGAGGTCGGAAAGATAGAGGATCGGCATGTCGAAGGTTTCCTCGAATTTCTTTTCAACGTCGGCCTGACGCATGTCGAGGTTCATCTGGCACATCGGGCAGGCTGTGACGATCACGTTGGCGCCGTGCTTCCTGGCGTTGGCGATGATTTTGTGTGCCAGGTCGGTCACGGTGTCGGGGTCGCAGAGGGTCATTCCCGCGCCGCAGCACTCGGTTTTGAAGTTCCAGTCGACCGGTTCGGCCCCCAGTTCGGCGAGAAACGTCTCCATGCTGCTGGGATGCTCGCAGTCGTCGAACCGGAGCGTCTTGGGCGGCCGGGTCAGGAGACAGCCGTAGTAACACGCCGGCCTGAACCGGTCGAGCGAATCGGTGACCTTCGACTTGATCGCATCAAGCCCGATCGCCTGAAAGACCTGGATCAGGTTGACTACATCGGTTGAGCCGATCACCGGAAGTTCGACGATTTCGGACATTTCGTCCCGGACAGCCGGGTCGGACGTGATCGCCTGTTTCGCCTTGAGGAGTTCCATCGAACACATCGGGCAGGGAGCCAGGAGGCTGCCGCACCCCGCCTTTTCGGCGATCGCCAGGTTCCGCGCCGGAAGCGCGGTCGCCAGCTTCTGATTGATCGAGTGCGCCGCCGTCGCGCCGCAGCAGATCCAGTCTTCGAGTTCCGTCAGTCTGACGTCAAGTCTGTCCAGACAGGCGCGAACCGACTGTTCGTAATCGTTCGACGAGCCGTGAAGCGCGCAGCCGGGATAATATCCGAATTCTGTTGTACCCATCTTTGTTTATTCCTCTGTCCGTATTACTCTTCGGTTTCAGATTTTCGTTCGGCCATGCACCTGTCAAAGATGCGGCGAACCACGGCTTTGTCTTTGACGGGAGAACCGGGCATGAAATGGAGTTTATGCCGGAAGAACATTTTCGGGCCGAGCTGCGCGTCGCGCAGAGCCGCCAGCGGATTGAGATCGGAGGCCAGGCCGAGAAGTTTCCAGGCGACGACCAGTTCCAGCTCGTTGGTCCGTCCGTTCCGGCGGATGTTGCGGAGAAATTCCTTCTGGAAAAGAACCGTCTTATTGAACCGTTTGGCTGAAATCCGCTTTTCGACCGAAATCTGCCTCAGGGCATCGATCACGCCGGAAATGTTGACCGATTTCGGGCACCGGGTCGAACAGGTCAGACATGAAACACACTGCCAGACCGATTCGGCCCGTGCCGCCTCGAGGACTTCGCCGGTCTGGACCAGGCGGATCAGGCGGGTCGGCCCGATATCCATCACGTCCCCTCGGGGACAGCCGGCGGTACACTTCCCGCATTGGTAGCAGTCATTGACCTGTGTGTGCGCTAATTTCTCAACATCGGCAACCAACTGCGATTGGGTTTCACTCATTACCGTTCCTTTCGGCCGCAAGATGGAAATACCGCCCAATTCCCCCGTTTGATTTCTCAAAAGGGGAACCGGGCCGAAACATGACGAAGGCGATGCGGATCGACTTGTTCTTTGTGGTGTCCTTGAAACAATAGACGGAGACAGAATTGGTTAAACCGCTCAATTACGCCGATCATTCTCCGCGCCGCGAAGAAAGAACCGCCCCTAAAACTTTGTGAAGAACCCCCCGCTTGCGAATTTAACCCATTCTAAAACCGTTCCGCGGCAAGGTCAACCCGAATTTTAAGTCTCCGCCGGAAACCGCTTTTTTGCGATCTCCACTATATATCGCCTAACAATTCCAACAGGAAACGGGATAAAAAAAGGACCCTTGTCAAGTTTTTCCATACTGCCCATATTGACAGTCGAGCGGTTGACAGTCTTCCCTTTTGAGGTATAGTCTTGCAAGGAAACTTGTTCCCGTGTTATGAGTGCCGAAACCGTAAGCAAGGGGAGAATCCATCGTGAGCATGTCGCCGAACAGTCTGCTCCTGCCGGAGCTTCGAGAAATGCTTGCCAAAAACGATGTGGCGGAAATGCAGCAGTTCTGTTCGGCACTCCATCCGGCGAGTACCGCCGACTTCATGGTCGGCCTGACTCCTACCGAAATCTGGTCCATTCTCCGCAATATCGATCCGGCAACCCGTGCCGACATCTTCAGCTACTTCGACGAAGATCTCCAGGTTCAAATCTTCGAATCGGCGCCGCGTGACGAAATCGCCGACTTCATCCCCTATCTCCCCTCAGACGACCGTGTCGACATCCTCGATGAGGTTGAACCGAAGATCGTCGATGAGATTCTCCCGATGGTCCCCGCCGAGGACCAGATCGATATTCAGAATCTGAGCGCCTATCCCGAAGACAGCTGCGGCGCGGAAATGTCCACTGACTACGTCCGCCTGCGCGAGGACATGACCTTCCGCCAGGCGCTCGACGAAATCAGCCGCCAGTCCGAAACCTTGGAGACGCTCAACTACCTTTATGTGATCGACGCGCAAGGCAAACTGGTCGGGCTCGTTTCGGCCAAAGAGCTCCTGCGGCATATCAGCAGGCCGGACATCCCGCTGAGCGACTACATGAAGCGGGATGTGATCACCGTCAATGCCGACCAGGACCGGGAAGTCGCCGCCTCACTCGTGCGGAAGTACGACTTCACCGCGATTCCCGTTGTCGACGATGAAAATAAGATGCTCGGGATCATCACCCACGACGACGTTCTCGATGCGGTCGTCGAAGAGATGGCCGAAGACGCCCATCTCGCCGCCGGTGTCGCCCCGCTCGAGGAACCGTACCTGTCGACCAGCCTCTGGCAGTTGGCGCGCAGCCGGTTCATGTGGCTTGCGATCCTCCTGTTCGGCGCAATTTCGACCGCGTTTATCCTGAACTGGTTCGAGGATATCAATCATCAGATATTCTGGCTGGCGACCTTCCTGCCGATGATCGTCTCGACCGGCGGCAACAGCGGAGGGCAGTCGGCGACCCTCGTGATCACCGCTCTGGCGACCGGACAGATCACTCTGGGGGACTGGTACCGGATCCTCCGGCGCGAGGTTCTGATGGGGCTGGTTCTCGGCATGGCGATGGGGGCCTGCGGCCTTCTGAATGTCCTGGTTATCATGTGGCCGAAACTTCTCAGCGGCGAAATTTCGTTTGTCCGTCTTCTGGTCGTTCCGGCGACGGTCCTTCTGGTCGTCTTTTCCAGCAACATGACCGGCGCGCTGCTGCCGCTTCTTTTCAAGAAGATCGGCTGGGACCCGGCGCTGATGAGCAACCCGTTCGTCGCGGGGATCTCCGATACGCTCGGCACCCTCATCTACATGGCGCTGGCGATGATCTTCCTGATCGGGTTCTGATCTTCCGGGGGCCGGGTCGCTCCGTCTTCGGAATCCTGTGTCTCTTCGCTCCGCCAGACGGCGTTTCACTTCCCCCCACAGTGTCTGCCTCTTTGTGTGCAGAGATTTTAACGTTGACGCGATTTAAGTAAACTGGTAAAAATAGACCGCGATATTATTTTAAGGATCGGCAATTCTCCCAGAAGCTTTCGCACTTCCGGGCCGTTGTCTGTCGGCCGGCAAGGTCGGAGGCTTAGCCAGCAACCAGGGATTGGAGTTTTATCAGTATGGGCTATCACTGCATCGTTTTAGTCAAACAGGTTCCCGATACCGCCAACATCACCGGCGAGGCGATGAAGGAAGACGGGACAGTCAACCGGGCGGCGCTTCCGGCCATCTTTAACCCGGAAGATATTCATGCGCTCGAGGCCGCGCTCGAGGTGAAAGACCGGTTCGGCGGCACGGTGACCGCGGTCACCATGGGGCCGCCGAAAGCGGCCGATGTCCTTCGCGCCTGCCTTTACCGTGGCGCGGACCGTGCGATTCTTCTGACCGACCGCCGCGCGGCGGGGAGCGACACGCTCGCCACCAGTTACATCCTGGCGCAGGCCGCGGCGACCGTCGGCGATTTCGACTTCATCTTCTGCGGCCGGCAGGCGATTGACGGCGATACCGCGCAGGTCGGTCCCCAGTGCGCCGAAAAGCTTGGTCTGCCGCAGGTCACCTATCTCGAAAAGATCATCGATATTCAGGGGAAAACGGCCACGCTGCGCCGGAACATCGGCAACGGCTGGGAGGATGTTCAGACACCGCTGCCGGCGCTGGTCACCGTCATTGAAAGCGCCAACACTCCGCGTCCGGCATCGGTCAAACGGTACATGAAGAACAAGTTCAAGCGGGTTCCCCTTGAACTGCCCGCCGATTCCCCCGAAGCCGCCCAGGCGAAAGAGAAGGGGGATCTTCTCGAACAGTGGGGACTCGACGAGATCAACGCCGACCTTCAGCGGTGCGGTTTTGCCGGCTCGCCGACCAAGGTCTTCCGGATCCAGTCGATCGTTCTGAAAAAAGAGGGGTTCGCCTCGGTCGAGCCGACCGAAGAGGGAGTCCGCTCACTGGTGCGCGAGCTGATCGAAGACCGAACGCTCGGCTGAACTCCCGCGTCTTTTTGCGAAAAATGACACACGATATTGGTTCAAGGAATAATACATGATGAGCGAACAGAATCGAAACGGCGAAGTTTGGGTTTTCGCCGAACAGGATAACGGGAAACTTCACGATGTGGTTCTCGAACTCTGCGGCCGCGCGCGTGAACTGGCCGACAGGCTCGGAGTCAAAGTCGCGGCGGTTCTGCCGGGCTACAAGGCCGAACATCTCGCCCCGATCCTCTACCAGCACGGCGTCGACCGTGTCTATCTGATTGACGATCCGCGCCTGGAACTCTTTACCAGCCTGCCGTACGCGGAAACGGTCATCCGTCTGATTCAGAAACACCGTCCGCAGATTGTGCTTTACGGCGCGACGCCGCTCGGGCGCGACATGGCGCCGCGGATCGCCTCGGCGACCCGTTCGGGACTGACCGCCGACTGCACCGACCTGCAGATCAGCGACGTCACCGACGCGAAAACGAAGGAGGTCTGGAAAGACCTCCTCCTGCAGATCCGTCCGGCGTTCGGCGGGAACATCATCGCCACGATCGTCAACCCGTTCGGCTGGCCGCAGATGGCGACTGTCCGCGAAGGGGTCATGCCGATGAAACCGGCCGATCCTTCCCGCACCGGCGAGCTGATCCGCGAGGTCTGCGACCTGACCGACTCGTTTTTCGGCGTGAAGGTCCTTGAGCGGAAACTGGAAGAGAAGAAAGTGAACCTGAAAGCCGCGCGGATTATCGTCGCCGGCGGCGGCGGAGTCGGCAGCCGTGAAAACTTCAGCCTCCTCTTCGACCTGGCCGCCGCGCTGGGCGGTGCGGTCGGTGCGAGCCGTGCCGCGGTCGACGGCGGGTTCATTGACCATGACTACCAGATCGGCCAGACGGGGACGACCGTCCGGCCGGCGCTCTATATCGCCTGCGGAATCAGCGGCGCCATTCAGCACCGCGCGGGGATGCAGGAGTCGGCGAAAATCATCGCGGTCAACAACGACCCCGACGCGCCGATCTTTTCGATCGCGCATTACGGGATCGTCGGCGATCTGAACCAGGTGATTCCGATGATGATCAAAGCTGTTAAAGAGAGAAACTAACCGGAAGGAAGGAGTCGACGGTGGCTAACTTTTTTGAAGACAACAATGATATACGCTTCCTCTTCGATTACTTCGACATGAAGGAGATCGCCCAGCTCCAGGAACGCGAGACGCCGAACGGCGATGCGGATTACCTGCCGCGGGGGATCGACGATGTCATCGACAATTACCGGGAAGCTCTCCGCATTACCGGCGAAGTGGCCGCCGAAACGCTCTTCCCGAGCGCCGAGACGGTCGATGCCGAGGGGAACACGCTCAATCCGAACCAGACGGTCACTCTCCATCCGCTGGTTCAGGCGAATCTCGACCGCCTGACCCAGGCCGACCTGATGGGATTCACCCTGCCGCGTAAATACGGCGGACTCAACTGTCCGATTCTCGTCTACACGATGGCGACCGAAATCGTCGCCCGCGCCGACTGCTCGTTCATGAACATGTTCGGCCTGCAGGGGATCGCCGACACGATCTACGCGTTCGCTTCGGACGAAATCCGGGATGAATATCTGCCGAAATTCGCCTCGGGCGAGGTGACCGGCGCGATGGTTCTGACCGAACCGGATGCCGGGAGCGATTTGCAGTCGGTCCGCGTGCGCGCCGAGCAGGATGCCGAGGGGAACTGGCATTTGAACGGGGTCAAGCGGTTCATCACCAACGGGTGCGGCGAAGTCCTGCTGGTTCTGGCGCGCAGCGAGCCGGAGATCAGCGACGGGCGGGGGCTTTCCCTCTTCATCGCCGACCGCGGGCCGACCGTACGGATCCGCCACCTGGAGAGCAAACTTGGGATTCACGGTTCGCCGACGTGCGAAATGGTCTTCGACAACACGCCGTGCAGGCTGATCGGCGAACGGCAGCGCGGGCTGATCACCTACGTCCTGGCGCTGATGAACGGCGCGCGTCTGGGAATCGCCGCGCAGTCGCTCGGGGTCGCCGAAGCCGCGGCGCGTCTGGCTCGGAACTACGCCCATTCGCGCGAACAGTTCGGCGCGCCGATCGAACAGCTGCCGGCGGTTGCCGACCTGGTCACCGCGATGCGGATCGATATCGAGGCCGGACGCGCCCTGGCGTATGAAACCGCCCGGATCTGCGATATTGAAAACAACACGAACCGTCTTCTCGAGCGGAACGCCGATGCGCTTTCGGCCGACGAGAAGAAGTCGATGAAGCAGCTCTCGCGCACGCTGAAAAAGCTCAACGCCATGCTCACCCCGATGAGCAAGTATTACTGCAGTGAAATGTCGATCCG
>ONWH01000033.1 GCA_900321495.1 uncultured Planctomycetota bacterium | reverse complement strand
TTCCCGCCCGACGAGGCGTGGTACGGAAGGAGGTCGACCCGCGTCAGGCCGGGCGCGCCGTTTAAAAGGCGCGCATAGGCGCCGATCGTTTCCGGATCGTCGTTCACCGTCGGAATGACCGGGATCCGCACGACATACTCTTTGCCCGACCGCTTCAAGAGCTCGAAGTTCCGCAGGATCGGCCCGTTCTCCGCGCCGGTATGCTCCCTGTGCGCCGCCGGATCGGGATGTTTCAGGTCGAGCATGACCAGGTCGACCGCGCCGATCAGCCGGAGCCACTCGTCCTGTCCCGCGTAACCGCACGTTTCGGCCGCCGTATGGATCCCTTCACGGCGCAGAAGGCGCGCGGTCTCTTCGACGAACGGGGTCTGCATGAGGGGTTCTCCGCCGGAAAAGGTCACCCCGCCCCGCTCGTCGCCCGGCCGCGCCGGTTCGAACAGGTCGCGCGAGCCGAGAACCGCCCGAACCGCGTCTTCCGGTTCGATGTAGAATCCGCAGAGACGCCGCGCGCCGGAAGGGCACGCGCCGCCGCACGCGCCGCAGGCATCATCTCCCGCGCAGACGCGGGGGGCCTGGCCTCCCGGCCCGGAACGCGGGCAGACCGCCGCGCACGCGCCGCAGCCAGTACAGGTCGGTTCGGCGTAAATGATCTGCGGACGCGGGTCGAGCCCTTCCGGATTATGGCACCAGCGGCACCGGAGCGGACACCCCTTCAGAAAGAGGGTCGTGCGGATTCCCGGCCCGTCGTAGAGCGAAAACTCCCTGATCTCAAAAAGGAGACCGGCGGTCATAGGAGCATCTCCGCCCGTTTGATGATCTGGTTCTGGTACGGCGCATCGAGCTCCACAAAGTAGCCGGACCATCCCCAGACGCGGACGATCAGGTGGCGGTAGAGTTCCGGTCTCTTCTGAGCGTCGAGGAGCGTGTCGCGGTTGATCGTGTTCAGCTGGAGCTGATGCCCCCCCTGTTCGGCGAACCAGCGCACCATGCGCGCGGTCTTGGCAACCGCCTCGGGGGACCGGAAGAGGGAGTCGTGCAGCTCGATCGTGAGCGGCCCGCCGTTTACGGCACGGCGCAGGTCCGGCTTGGTGAACGCGCGGATCACCGAAATCGGGCCCTTCACCGCCACGCCCAGGGAAGGCGCGTAATTGGCGGGGAACGGCTCGCCCCGAAGACGCCCGTCGCACGAGGCGGGAATCTCGAGCGGATGGCGGACGTAGTACATCGCCGACCCGGTGCCGGCGCGGTAGATTCCGCCGCGGCAGTTGACGCGGCCCGCCCACGAGTCGGCGAACCAGGCCAGGAGGGTCGTCGCGATGTCGTCCGGTTCCGGGTCGAGTCCGAGTTTCGGCGAGTGGCGCGCTTTCGCCAGAAGGTCCGCGCGCCCGGCAAAATCGGTATCGACCGCGCCGATCAGGTCATCCAGCGTGGCGGACTTTTCGATGTACACAAGATTCCGGATCGCTTCGAGCGCGTCGACCGCCGGGGCGAACCCGGTTCCGTGGATTCCGAAATTGTTGTATTTCCCTCCGGAGGAAAGGTCGCGCGCCGCGGCAATCGGTCCGGAGCAGAGCGCCGAGGTGAACGGGCACGGAAGCATATCGACTTTCTCCAGGCGCTTTTCGATCCGGTCCGCTTCGGCGAAAAGGCGTTCGCGGACCAGGCCGAAGAACGCGCCGAAGTCGGGCGCTTTTTTCGCTTCGGGGGAACGGAGGACCGCGTCGACCGCCGCGGGGAACGACACCGCGTCAATATTCGGGATATCCATTCCGACTCCCGGAATGATGAATTCCCAGCATGCGGCGACTGTATAGTTGCGCGCGTCTTTCAGGTCGTATCCCAGGTCGGTCAGGCCGGGAATCACCACGTCGTCGTTCGCGTATTGCGGGAATCCCAGGCCGAGCCGTGTCAGCTGCGCCGCCTCTTCGAGCAGGTCGAGCGGCGTCTCTTTGGTGATCCGCAGATTGATTTTCGGGTCGATCAGCTTCAGCTCGCCGCTCGCTTTCAGCGCCAGACGGGTCAGCAGGTTTGAGGCGTCCCGCCCTTCGGCGTCGCACCCGCCGAGCATGAGCGACTGGCCGTTATCCCCCTGCTGGACGCCGACGTACAGCGCGCTGTCGCGGTTGAACGAAAGGAAGAACTCGGTCAGCCATTCGAGCGCGTCCTCTTCGGTCAGCCGGCCGGCGTCGAGATCGGCCTGAAGATACGGCATCAGGTACTGGTCGATCCGGCCGACCCCGTTGTGATAGGTCCCTTCGCACCAGAGCGCGAAATGGAGAATCCGCACCATCTGCAGCGCTTCGGGAAACGTGCGGGGGGGACGGCGGGGGACCCGTTCGAGCCGTTCGGCGATTTCGGTCAGGCCGAGCCGGAGCGCCTCGGCGCGGTACGCTTCGGTCAGCGCCAGAACCGCGTCGAGCCCGGCCAGCGCCGCGTCGAGGAATTCGACCCCCGGCGTGTCGCCGGCCGCGGCGGCGGCGCTCCGGCGCAGAACCGCTTCACCGCGGATGGCGTCGAGTCCCAGCGCGAGCGCGCGCGGGTAATCGACCGTCAGGTTAAAGACCAGTCCCAGTTCGTGGAAATACGCGCCTTGCCGCAGCTCTTCCATCTCCGAATCTGTATATCGCGGCGGGAGATTCCGGACCCCGCGGGTCAGGACGATCCGCTCTTCCGGCAGAATCCGCGCCCGCCGCGCCTCTTCGGCGAGCATGGCGCGGAAACAGCGCGCGGCGCGGGCGCAGCGCGAGCCGCCGGGGTCGGGCCCGAGCGTCTCCGCCCAGTCGATTTGAACGCGTTCCGGATCGTGTTTCAGCTCGCGGGTCTTCGCGAGAAGCGCAGTCAGACGCCCGTTCATTTCAGGATCTCCTTTTCAAGCGTCTCGATTGTTCCCCCCTTCGTTTCGGGCATCAGTTTCCAGGCGAAGAAGAACTGGAGCATGGTCATGCACCCGAAAAAGCCGAACGCGTAACTGCCGCTCGACGGCGAGAGGGACGCGACCACCGGAAACGCCCACGAGATGAGCGTGCACATCGTCCAGTGGGTGAAACTGCCGAGCGCCTGTCCCTTGGCGCGGACCGCGTTCGGGAAGATTTCGGAGATGAAAACCCAGATCACCGCTCCCTGCGAAATGCCGAAAAAAGCGATGAATCCCAGGATCGCGGCAATGGCGATCGGCGCGCAGGCGCCCGCGCCGAGCGAAATCTGCCACGCGGCGATGAAGTGCATCAGCGTCGTGCCGACCGCACCGAACATCAGAAGCGCGCGGCGTCCGTACCGGTCGATGAAGAAAAACGCCAGGATCGTAAAGAGGAGGTTGACCGAGCCGAGCCCGACCGTTGCGGCCAGCGCCGCGTGCGGCCCGATGAACTGTTCAAAGATGCGGGGCGCGTAATAGTTGATCGCGTTGATTCCCGACAGCTGGTTGAACATCGCCACCGCCCACGCCAGGAAGATCGGCCAGAGGTATTTCTTCTGAAAGAGGGGAACGTTCTCCCCGGCGTGAACCGAAGCGAGCGTTTCCTCGATGTTGGCAAGGGTTGCCGCCGGTTCCGGATCGCCGATCCGGCGCAGTACGTCGAGCGCCTCCTCTTTGCGGCCGGCACGGACCAGCCAGCGGGGGGATTCGGGGATTGTGAAGAGGAGAAGGATGAAGAGAATCGCCGGGAACGACTCCACGCCGAGCATGAGCCGCCATTTGATCGATTCCAGCGCAATCTCCGATTCGGTGAACCATTGGGCGAAATGTCCGCACCAGGCGCAGACGCAGGTCTGCCGGTCGATCGCCATCGCCGCGGCATAGTTCGAGATATACGAGACCAGAATCCCCAGGACGATATTGAGCTGGTTCACCGCGACCAGACGGCCCCGGACCGGGCCGGGCGCGATTTCAACGATGTAGAGGGGAACGACTACCGAAGCGCCCCCGATCGCCAGCCCGCCGAGCCCGCGCATCACGACCAGTGTGATCCAGTCGGGCGCCAGCGCGCACCCCGCCGCCGAGATCAGGAACATGAATCCCAAAATGATCAGCGAAATCTTTCGGCCGAGCCGGTCCGAAGGACGGCCGACCCCGAACGCGCCGATGACCGTGCCGATCAGTGCGACCGAGACGGTAAACCCGTGCCCGAACGGCGAAAGGGAATATTCGCCCTGAATCGCCTGCTCGCATCCGGAGATCACGCCCGAGTCGAACCCGAACAGGAATCCGCCGAGCGCCGAGACCAAAACCACATAAAGAAGCCAGACTTTTAACCGTGAAGACGCCATAGACCACTCGTTACAAAGGTGAAATGAAACTTTTTATGCCGGGAAATTCCTGTTTCGGAAAAAGCCGGCGCCGCCCCGGCCGCCGCGCTGATAGACCTCCAGATTTTATCCTCTTTCATTTGAAAAATCCAGACGCTCCGCAGGAAATCCGCCGGGAGCGCGCGGAAGGGAACGGCGGCGCGGAGCCGTCTTCGGACCGGCCGGAAGAGAGCCGGGGCGGTTTTGTTTCTCCCGCCGCGATTGCGCGGTTCCCGAAATTCTGCTAGACTTTCCGCAACGTCAACTCTGCCCGGAATCATCTGAAAGGAAACACGGTATGGCTTTTTATTTTTCGAATTCGCCCGGCGAGAAGATCGGGCCGGTAACGCGCGAAGAGCTCGTGCGCCTTGCGGAAGAGGGAAATGTCGCCGGAACGACCCGTGTTCTGACCTATTGGCGGAACCGTTCCGCCCGAACTCTTTCTTTCCTGAAACCGGCGTTCGAACGGGGAAAGGACGGGACGTCCGAAGATGAGCTGACCTGGCGCAATACGCTTTCGGTTTCGGAAGACGCCGGCGGCGCGGCGCCGGGGACGTTCCCTTACGGCTATGCCGGGGACGTCTACTTTGTTCCGTTCTGGCGGCGGAGCCGCCGTCTGCGCCGGACGCTGAAAATCACGTTCTGGCTGCTTCTGATTCTGCTGATCCTCGCCGTCGGCCTCTTTGCCGGATCGTTCGCGTTCCTCGCCGGGAAGACGACCCTTCTGGGGATTTTCGGAAACGTTTTCTTCGGCCTGGCGGCGTTTTTCGTGATCTTTCCGCTCCTCTTTTCACTGATCCTCTGCCGCGTCGGGATCGCCTCGACCTACGCCCACGAGGCGCAGGTCCGCGCCGCCGAGGATCTCCGGAAACTCCGGATGCTGAACGAGTCGAAATCGAAGGGGAAATAGCCGCGGACTCTCCGGGTCCGTTTGCCGGCCGCTCCGCCGCCCAAAGAAAAAAGCCGGGAAGTCGTCATGACAACCCGGCTTTTAACACAGACCGAAGTCTGTTACCACATTACGGTACAATTTCGACGGAGACCTCTTTTCGGGCAAGCACTTCGTTGGTGTCCCGGTTGATGACACGGATCCGGATATCCTTCGCCCCCATCCTGTCGGCGGTGAAGTAGAGGGCGTAATCCTCGCCGTAGTTGAAGTCGTTGAAGACGACCGGGTCGGGGTTCCCCGTGTATCGGTTGAC
>ONWH01000062.1 GCA_900321495.1 uncultured Planctomycetota bacterium | reverse complement strand
GTTCCGCGCGGAGTCTCCTGCGTATTGAGCGGGTCGTTCAGTCCCATATCGCCGTGGATCGCCATCGCGTCGGCCAGACACCAGCTCATCTTGCGGGCTTCGGCGCGTTTGATCGCGTCGGCGTCTTCGGGGCCGGTGACCACGCGCGGGGTCATGACGATCAGAAGCTCCTTGCGTGTTTCCGTGTCGCTGTCGTACCGGAAGAGCCAGCCGAGGACCGGGATGTCCGAAATGTACGGAACCCCGCGCGAGATTTTCTCTTTCGTCGAGGAGATCATCCCGCCGAGCATGACCGTCTCGCCGTCCTGGGCGCTCACGGCGGTCATGATTTGGGTCGTCTCGATCGTCGGGGAAGTGATGACCTGCCCTTCGGACGAGAAGACCGGAATCGCGTCGCTGCTGCTCCCCAGGCTTGACTTTTCGGCGCCGATTTCCATAATGACGCGCCCGTCCTTGCTGATACGCGGCGTGACCAGCAGAATCAGCCCGACGTTGGCGTCGACCACATTCGACGTTACACCGTAAGTGGTGGTGCTCGCCCCGCTGACACGCGGAACGCGCTGACCGACCAGGATGAACGCCTGCTGGTTGTCCATCGCCTGGATCTGCGGGCGGCTCAGAACCTGCAGGCGGTTCTTGTCGCGCAGCGCGCGGAGGATCACCTGAACCGACCGGCTGCTCGCCGAAAGGACCAGGCCTCCGTATCCCAAATCGGAATCGGTCCGCCCCATTCCGAAATTGTTCAGAATCTGTCCCGCGATGTATTCCGGATCGGTCCCTGAGTTATATGCGTTTCCCTGGGTGTTGTTCGTGATGAAGTCGTAGCCGGGATTTCCGATCGTCGACGACGAATTGACGACGTTTGTGACGATGCTCCGGTCGAACGCGACCTTGTCCTGCAGGCCCGCCTGGATACCGAACTGCTCCTGGTCCGAGAGAGTCACCTCGGCGATCAGAACCTGGATGACCACCTGCTGCGGCTCCGTGTCTAGCTTTTCGATCATCGCCTTGATGTCGTCCAGGTACTTCGGGGTCGCGCTGAGGATGATCGAGTTGGTATTCGATTCCGGAATGACGATCACCTGCGATTCAAAGAGCTGGTGGTCCGAAATTGTGTCGCTCGTCAGCTCCAGGCTTCGCTTTTCGTTCAGGTACTGGTTGATGGAGCTGGCGACCGACGCGGCGCGGACTGTGCGCAGCTGGATCAGTTCCAGCTGGCGCTCCTCATCGTTGGAATCCTTCCGGTCGAGCGCGGTGATCATCGCGTCGATCAGACGCAGATCGCCCGGCGAACCGGCGGCAACGATCGCGTTGGTCCGTGTGTCGACGGTCAGGCGGACCGGCACGAACGAGGTTTCACCCTTCGAGTTCGGAATCGCCGGCATCCCGCCGGGATTCGTCGCCAGAATGGACGAAAGGGTCTTCTGCATCTGTGTGGCGTCGCCGTTGCGTATCTCGAAGATTTTCAGCTGTCCGGTCTGCGCGGGAACGTCGAGCGCGTCAATCAGTGTGGCGATCAGATCCATGCAGTCGGCCGGCGCCGTAACGACCAGCTGCTGCTTGTACGGGTTGGCGGTGATCTGTACATCCTTCATGATTCCCGAGGAGATCAGCTTTTTGCTTTCGGCGTCAACCGAAAGGACCTCCAGAATCGGGTACATCGAGCTGCCCGGCGCCGCACCGGCCGCGGCCGGCATGATGGCGTTGGTGATCGTCTGGCGCAGATCTTCGGCCAGAGTGTTTTTCAGCGAAAAAGTGCGGACTTCCAGCTTGACGTTCGAACGGTTGACGTCGATCTCCATCAGGAGCCGCTGAATCTCTTCGAAGTCGTTCGCCGACGCCTGAATGACGAGCGAGTTGGTCGGTTCGTCGGCGATGACGCGGATTCGGGGCGCCATGCCTCCGGCTTCCGTCGCGGCGGGGGGGAACGACTGCGTCAGAAGGTTCGCCATCGACCGGGCGGACTGGTGGTTCAGAAAGACGACGTGAAGGTCGCTCGCCTCCGACTCGATCGGCTGGTCGAATGTGCGGATCAGGTCCTTCATCGACTCGAGCGCCTTTCCCCAGCCGACGAGCAGGATCGCGTTGGGCGTCCTCATCGGATACGCCAGGACGCGCCCCTGCTTGGTGAGGAACATCTCGGTGTAGAGCCGCTGCAGGATTCCGCCGAGCGTCAGTGAGTTGACATACTTGAGCGGATACATTTCGATCGAGGGGTTCGCCTTGGCGGCGAGTTCCTCGATCTTGGCGATCATGTCGGTGATCCGTTTCGCTTCGGCCGGCGGCGCGTCGATGATGACAATGTCCAGATCGGGCAGAACGGTCGGCACAAAGTCGGAGACCATGTTCAGGTCGTCGGGCCCGGACCCGCTTTCACCCGAGTCGTCCTGCAGGGCGGTCTGACGGATCGGCGCGCTTTCCGGCTCGCCGGTCGTGTATTCGGCGGTGGTCAGGCCGCTTTTCGATGCGGTGCGGGAAACGGGGACGGCACCGTCCCCGCCGCGGCCGCGGAGCGCGTCGTTCTGCATGCGGAAAATCGATTCAATCTTTTCCGAGTCGGCGTTGCGTATCTGGATGTAATACGGCGTCTGGCGCGAATGCCCTTCGAGATCCATTGTCTCGATCAGCTTGCGCATCTGCTCGCAGAGGGAACGGCTGCCGGTCACCAGAATCGTCTGCATGCTCGGCTCGAAACAGATGTCGCACGACGGTGCCGGCGCGCTGGGGTCTTTTACCTTCTTGACGAAACGCCAGACATGGCGTTCCTTTTCGGCGGGGGTCAGGTTCTCCTGCTGCGGCGCCGGGTAGGTCTGGGTCATCCGCTCCTTGAAAAGCGCCGAGAGCTGTGACTCGAGGGCGTCGAGGCTCTTGTAGACGGGGGAATAGCCGATACGGAACGCCGAACCGCTTTCGGCGGGGGCAGGCGTGCGGACCGGCTGCGGCGCAGCGGCATTTCGCGGCACAGCCCGTTGTCCGGGGGCCGCCGGTTCGATGCTGAGCGAGGCGAGCTCCTGACGGATCTGCCCCTGCAGGCCGACCGGCGCGTAGACCAAAATAATTTCATCGTCGGGGTCCGAGGTGATCATCACTCCGGGCGACTCTTTGTATTTCGATTTCAGACCGGCGGTCACCAGGCTGATCTTCCCGCGCGGGCAGGCGTAGACGGTGACGTCGGCGGTCTGCGGCGAAGCGCCGCCCGCGCTCTTTTCATCGCCGCCGAAGACGCGCGTGCCCATCTCCGCCTCGGTGACGGGGAAGATGGCGTCTTCGTTTTCCCAGCGTGTTTCAACCATCCGGTTTTCGTTCGGGTCGTAATACGCTCCGGACGGGGCGGCCGGCGCGGTCTCGTCGGCGGCGGGACGCGGCGCTTCGGCCACGCCGTATTCCACTCCGTCACCGGAGAGCTGTACGTTGGTGTCCATTCGCGGGATCAGCTGGTCGGCGGTCGCAATAATCTGCACCGGTGCGGTCAGTGTGAGCGTTCCCTCCTGATCGTCGGCCCGCCAGTCGACCGAAGTGCGGTCAGCGGGCGGGATCAGCGCCATGAAACGTTCCGCCAGCCGGCTTGGAACCGACTCGGCGGGATGATAGATGCGTGTGTCTTTTGCGTCGGAATAGATGCTCGGGCGGGGCAATTCGGCGGGGAATTCGCCAACCTCTTCATCGGAGACGGGAGGGGGAGCGGAGGCGGAAGAATCCGGGACGGTTCCGTCGTCGGCCGCGGCGGGCGGACAGGTCAGAAGGAGGACGGCGAGCAATACGCTCCCCGCTGCGAGAAATACGGTGCGGGCCGGGCGGCAGCGGTCCCCTTCCGATCCCCCCTTCCGGCGGTCCTTATGGTCTATCATTCGTGACAGAATCTTCATCGGAGCAATCATTCCAGCGAGTCAATATCTCAGATGCCCCGGCTCGGCACCGGGGGAATGCGGCGGGATTGTAGAGAATAATCAGGAACGGTTCAAGGGGTTTTTTCAGGGAAAGTCCCGTATGCGCGGGATCGGGCGCGGCGGAAAAGAAAAGGCCCCGAACCGTGAGACTCGGGGCAGGATGGTGAATTTGGCAAAACAGGGCGGTTTGCCGGCGCTACGGCCCGACCGTGAAACTGACCGGCAGAACGACCTCTTCGGTTTTCATCTCTCTTTCGATCTCGAAGACGATCTCTCCCGTTTCGGCCAGGCCCGGCCCGGAATAGCGTTCCTGCGGCGACCCGGCGGGGATTTCGACCCGGGCGTCAACCCACTTGACCGGCATCGACTTCTGCGCCTCGGCGTCGAGGAAACTGAGCGTGACATTGAGCCATAACGGACGGACTCCCGCCACCCGGACGGTTGACTCGTCGGCGACAAACGCCGGATCGTCGAATGTCAGGCGGAATGCTTCGCTCTTTCCCGCCGCCGACGAGACCGGACCGATCACGAGCTGGCCCGTTTTATGTCTGTCGTACTTCGTTCCGGTGATCGTGACCGCGCCGGTGACCTGCCCTTCGACCATCAGTTCCAGAAGCGGCTGTTCCGGCCGGTGTGTCTTGAACCGGACCGTCTCCTGAAACGCCCCCTGCGGAAGCCCCGGGGTGATGAAGAGTGTCCCTTTGACGAGGGAGGTCGCTTTGCTGATAACCGGGCTGTTCTTTTCGTCTTCGGTCAGCTCGTCGACCGTGCCCGGCTCCAGGGCGACCCGGAAATGGTCCGGATCCCAGAGAGTGACGTCGCCGTCTTTGATGTCCAGCGGCAGAGGATTTCCGTCTGAATCGGTGCCGAATCCGAGAATATGAAACTCGCGCGACTGCTCTTCGCTGCTCGAAACCCCCGAAAAGATCAGGTGGTTCGGGCTGGCGATGACCGGCGAGGAGAAGAGCCCTTTGACATTGAAGAATATCTCGGGACGGACCGGGTCGTTCGTCGAGATGATGACCGACTGCTTGAACGCCCCGCCTCCCCGTTCGGCGTCCCATTGGACGTTGACCGTGGTCGATTCTCCCGGCATGAGCTTCTTTTTGGCGATATGGAAATCGGTACAGTAGCACGACTTCGTCTTCTCTTTGAGGGTGAGCGGGGCGGTACCGCTGTTCGTGATCGGGAAATCGTGCGAGCCGGTCACGTTCTCTTTGTTCTTTTCCTTCACACCGAAATCGAACTCAATCTCCGGTGTTTCGACCCGGGGCGCTTTCACCTTTCCGGCCAGGGCGTTTTCGGCGGCGGCCAGTTCGGCCTGCCGGCGCGATTCCCAATATTCGGGATTTTCAATCGACAGATTCCAGCCGCGGCCTATCAGACTGACGAGCCCCAGCGCGATTCCCAGGACAGTTCCGGCCAGGATGCCGAGCGCGGCGGCGCAGATTGTCTTTCTCATAAGGACTCCGGTTTATCAGGTTCAGGATGGCCTGTCATGAAAATGCCGATCTCGGCAGGGGGATAGGAACGGCGCTTCTTTTCGGGGATTTCGACTCCCAGGAGACCGAAATCGAACCGCCGGTCCGCCTCGATCACAAAGACCGACTCTGGCGGCGCGGCGGTACGAAGCTCCGCAAGGAGGGCGAGCATTTCGCTCTGACGCGAAACGTAGAAATCGTACGGGGGGGAACAGAAGACGAGCCACGGCCGGTCGGAAGGGAGAGGATGGCGCAGATGCGATGTCGAAACCGACTCGCCCCGTTCTTTTGCCCGGTTGTGTTCGGCGAGTTCCTTTCCCCAGAAAAAGACGTCGGTGACCGTCAGGTCGATCTGTTCGGCGATTTCCGGGTCCTTTTCGGCCAGGAGAGTGATATTCCGCCGGATAACCCGCGCCGAGGGGAAATGAATTTCGATGAGGGTCGCCGACTCGGCCCCCCGGCTGAGCGCCTCAAACGCCAGAGCGCCGGTTCCCGCGAAAAGATCGATGACATGCCGGCCCGGCGCGTACGTCCCCATCAGGTTGAATACCGACTCGCGGATCCGGTCTTTCATCGGACGAACCCTGTGATCCCCGCCGTATTCGAGCCGAAGCGCCTTGAACCGGCCTCCGATAATCCGAAGTCCTGCCGTCTTGCCGCGGTCTCCCGGCTGGCTTCCGACGTCGCCCCGACCCTTTTTCCTTTTCGCCGGCGCCGCCGGTTCGCTTCCGCCGCGCGGCTCGTCTCCCAGACGGAACGCCGAAGGGTTGGCGTGGTAATATTTCAGAAAATCCCGGCTGCTCAGACCGGTCGGAATCTTTTCAGACGGCGTTTCGGCGAATCGTTTCTTCTTCGGGGGCATGGCTGGCTCGGCTGACGACAAAGTCTTGAGTCTTTTGTTGAAGTCTCCTATAATGTTATCACAAACGGATATTTTTGTAACGGAGTCTCTCCCAATTACGACAGGAAAAATGATGAAAACAGGCAGAATCACCCGCACGGCGATCCTTTCGGTTCTTTCAATGGTCCTTCTCACCGGAGTGCTTTCGGCGCAGACGTCTTCGGACGCGGTCGGCGCCTATCAGAGTCAGATGCAGACCTATAAAGACCACCTGAAAGAGCTCCGCTCGCTGAAAGAGGAATACCAGAAGGCGACTCCCGAACGGAAAGATGAAATCCAGACACAATTCGCGCCGCTGCTGGCCGAAACGGCGGGACTCCAGAAGTCGCTTGTTCCCCTGGCGATCGACGCGTTCAAGGCGCAGAATTCCCAGGATGACGAGTTGGCGGTCTTTCTGATGACGATGCTCGACAAGACGGTGGTCTCGACCGAAGAGTACGAGACCGCCTACGTTAT
>ONWH01000063.1 GCA_900321495.1 uncultured Planctomycetota bacterium | reverse complement strand
TACAAGGGTCTCCTTCTGGCCGACCAGATCGACCGCTTCTACTCCGACCTGAGCGACCCCGACTTCCAAAGCCCCCTGGCGGTCGTCCATCAGCGGTATTCGACCAACACCTTCCCGACCTGGTCCCTGGCGCACCCGTTCCGCATGATCGCGCACAACGGCGAAATCAACACCCTTCGCGGAAACCTGAACCAGAACCGCGGGCGCGAGGCGTTCTTCGCCTCGCCTCTTTTCGGCGACGACATGCAAAAGGTCCTCCCGCTGATCGGCGAGGGGATGAGCGACTCGGCGTCGCTCGACAACATGGTCGAGCTCCTTTCGGCCGCCGGCCGCTGGCTGCCGCACGTCATGATGATGCTCATTCCGCAGGCGTGGGGCCCGAACTACCACCTGGGGCGCGACGTCCGCGGCTTTTTCGACTACCATTCGGTCCAGACCGAGCCGTGGGACGGTCCGGCGGCGATCGCCTTTTCGGACGGGCGCGGGGTCGGCGCGGTCATCGACCGGAACGGGCTCCGTCCGGCGCGCTACACGCTCACCTCGGGCGGTCTTTTCGTCCTCGCCTCCGAGACGGGCGTCATCGACATTCCGGCCGAAGAGGTCGTCCGGAAAGGGCGGCTCCGCCCGGGCGAAATCATCTGGGCCGACCTGACCAAAAAGCGCCTGATTTACGACGCCGAACTGAAAAACACCGTCGCCCGGCAGAAGCCGTACCGCCGCTGGGCCGAAGAGAACCGGATCAGCATTCACGGCCTTTTCGATTCGATCTCGCCGTCCGAAGTCCCGCAGAACCTCGTTCAGCGCCAGAACTATTTCGGCTGGACGGGCGAAGACGTCGAACTCCTCCTGACCCCGATGGCGCGGGACGGAAAGGAGCCGGTCGGCTCGATGGGGAATGACGCGGCGCTGGCGGTCCTTTCCGAAAAGCCGCATTCCCTCTTTTCGTATTTCAAGCAGATGTTCGCCCAGGTCACCAACCCGCCGATCGACCCGATCCGCGAACGCCTGGTCATGAGCCTGACAACCTACATCGGGAACGACGGGAACGTCCTGGCCGACGACGCCCAGTGCCGGCCGATCATCCGGCTCCCCCGGCCGGTCCTGACCGAAGAGGACCTCCGCCGCCTGGCGTCGGTCCATCAGAGCGGCCTTTCGACCGCGACTCTCCCGCTCGGATGGACGGGCGACCTGGACGCCGCGGTCCGCCGCCTGCAGGAGGACGCGGTCGCGCAGGTCCGCGCCGGGCATCAGATACTGATCCTTTCCGACCGGCTCCTGCCGCCGGACGAGATGCCGATTCCCTCCCTTCTGGCGGTCTCGGCGGTCAACACGGCGCTGGCCGACGCCGGGCTGCGGCCGCCGGTCGGCCTGATCGTCGAGTCGGGTGAAATACGCGAGGTGGAGCATTTCGCCCTCCTCCTGGGATTCGGCGCGACGGCAATCTGCCCCTACCTGGCGCTCGAGACGGTCTCGCAGCTTTCCGAGAGCGGCCGGATCGCCCCGGTCCCCTCGCGGGCCGCCGAGAATTACATCGCCGCGGTCGACAAGGGGCTTTTGAAGATCATGTCGAAGATGGGGATTTCGACCCTCCGCAGCTACCGCGGCGCGCGGATATTCGAGGCGGTCGGCCTGGGCGAGTCCCTCATCGAAAAGTATTTCCCGAACACCCGTTCGCGGATCGGCGGACTTGAAATCGGCGACGTGGCCGAGGAGATCCGCCGCCGCTACGCCAAAAAGGCGGACGCCCTTCCGGCGCTCGCCGTCCTTCCGCCCGGCGGGGAATACCGGTACCGCCGGGGCGGAGAAGACCATCTCTGGACCCCGACCTCCCTTTCCCTCTTCCGCCGCGCGGTGCGGGAGAACGACCCGGAACTCTACAAGGCGTACGCCGCGTGCATTAACGACCAGGCCGGGCGCCTCTGCACGCTCCGCGGGCTGTTCGATTTCGCCCCGGCCGCGCCGATTCCCCTCTCCGACGTCGAGCCGGCCGAATCGATTCTCCGGCGGTTCGTCTCGGGCGCGATGAGCCTGGGCTCCCTCAGTCCCGAGGCGCACGAGGCGATCGCGATCGCCATGAACCGCCTGGGCGGACGGAGCAACTGCGGCGAGGGGGGGGAAGACCCGCTGCGCGAAACGCCCGGCCCCAACGGGGAAGACCGCCGGAGCGCGACGCGGCAGGTCGCCAGCGGCCGGTTCGGCGTGACGATCGACTACCTGGCGGGCGCGAAGGAGATTCAGATCAAAATGGCGCAGGGAGCCAAGCCGGGCGAAGGGGGCCAGCTTCCGGGCGACAAGGTCGACGAGCACATCGCGCGCGTCCGTCATTCCACGCCGCACGTCACGCTCATCTCGCCGCCGCCGCACCACGACATCTACTCGATCGAAGACCTGGCGCAGCTGATCTTCGACCTGAAAAACGCGAACCGGGAAGCGGCCATTTCGGTCAAGCTCGTCTCCGAAGCGGGGGTCGGCACGATCGCCGCCGGAGTCGCCAAGGGCCACGCCGACCTGATCCTGATCAGCGGGCACGACGGCGGCACGGGCGCCTCGCCCCTGACGAGCGTCAAGCACGCCGGCCTGCCGTGGGAACTCGGCCTGGCCGAAACGCAGCAGACCCTGGTCCTGAACGGACTGCGCGACCGGGTCCGTCTCCAGGTCGACGGCCAGCTCAAAACGGGGCGCGACGTGGTCATCGCCGCCCTGCTGGGCGCCGAGGAGTTCGGGTTCGCCACGACGATCCTGGTCTGCCTGGGCTGCGTGATGATCCGCAAATGCCACGAGAACTGCTGTCCGGCGGGGGTTGCCACACAGGACCCCGAACTGCGCAAGTGCTTCCGCGGCAAGCCCGAATATATCGAGAACTTCCTCCGGATGCTCGCCGATGAGGTCCGCGAACTGCTCGCCTCGCTCGGCCTGCACTCGATCGACGAGGCGGTCGGCCGCGCCGACCTGCTCCGCGTCAGGGAGGGGGCCGGCAACTACAAGACGCGGCGGCTCGATTTCTCGAAGATATTCGCCGCCGCCAAGGGGAGCGCGCTGAGATACACGGGCAACCGGGAGATTCCGGAAACGTTCGACGAGGAGTTCATCATTCCGAAGGTCTCCGAAACGCTCGACAAGGCAGCTCCGGCGCAGCTCGACCTGCCGATCCGGAACGTTCACCGCACCGTCGGCACGCGCCTCTCGTCGCTGATCGCGCGCCGGTTCGGCCCGGAAGGCCTGCCGGCCGACACCCTCCGAATCCGCTTCCGGGGCGTGGCGGGCCAGAGTTTCGGCGCGTTCCTCGCCCGCGGCGTCACCCTCGAGCTGGAAGGGGAAGCGAACGACTACCTCGGGAAAGGGATTTCCGGAGGCCGGATCATCGTCCGTCCGCCGCGCGGGAGCCGTTTCACGCCGAGCGAAAACGTCATCGCCGGCAACGTCATCGGCTACGGCGGCACGTCGGGCGAGATATTCCTGGGCGGCCAGGCGGGCGAGCGGTTCGCGATCCGCAACAGCGGGTTCACCGCGGTCGTCGAGGGGGTCGGCGACCACGGCTGCGAGTACATGACCGGCGGGCGCGTGGTCGTTCTCGGGCCGACGGGGGTCAACTTCGCCGCGGGAATGACCGGCGGAATCGCCTACGTCTACGACAGCCGGAACGACTTCGACCTCCGGTGCAACACCGACACCGTCGACCTCGAGACGGTCGCCGAGGGGACGCCCGAAGAGGCGGAGCTCCTCGGCCTGATCCGCCGTCACGCCGAGGCGGCGCAAAGCCCGCTGGCCGAGCGCCTCCTGGCCGGCTGGAGCGAGGAGCGGAGCCGTTTCGTCCGCGTCATTCCGATCGAATACCGCCGGATCGTGGGACGCTGAGCGTGTGTGTGCCGCCGAACCGGAAACCGCATCAAATATCAAAAAAGAACAGAACCGAACCAATTTCTCTGTCAGACCTCTGACCGAAAGAGCGGGTGCATCATGACAATCGTTCAAACAGAGTCGCCGAAAAGTTTTCAGGAAATCGGGCGGAGCGTGCCGGGCTACCGGCCGGCCGAAGAGAGGCTCGCCGACTGGCGCGAGGTGGAGCTCTTTCCCGACCGCGAAACGCTCCGCGCGCAGACGGCGCGGTGCATCAACTGCGGGATCCCCTACTGCCACGG
>ONWH01000232.1 GCA_900321495.1 uncultured Planctomycetota bacterium | reverse complement strand
GAGAAACCGGCGCGGCAGCCCCTTTGGCGAAGAGGCGGCCGAAAAATCCGGGCTCCTTTTCATCCGGCGCGGAAAGATCCGCCGCAAACGGCTCGTGTCCGTACCAGAAGGCGCGATAGAGCGCCGGAAGGGAAAGACTCGTCGCGAACGCACGGTCGAAAAGAACCGACTCACACGCCAGGCGGTCAAATGCGGCTGTGCCGATCCAGCTGTTCCCGTACGCCCCCAGATACCCCAGGTGGAGCCGGTCGGTCAGAAAGCAAATGATGTTCGGCCGGACCTGTTTCATCGATCTCTCTTCCCTGTCGCCAGAACCGTGATGCCGTAGAGAACCGAAAGGAGGAGAACGATCATCGGACCGGCGGAAAAATTGAGAACATAGGAAAGGGCGATCCCTCCCCACGCCGAGACGGCGCAGATCAGGATCGACCAAAGGGCGACCCGGCTGAGGCGGCGGGTCAGACGCGAGGCAATCGACGCGGGGATCGTCAGAATGGCGATCACCAGGACCATCCCGGCGATACGCATCGTCAGGACGACCGTCACGGCGATCAGGAAGAGAAGAATTGACTGATAGACATCGACACGAACGCCGCGCAGACGGGCGAACTCCTCATCGAAGCAGACCGCTTCGAACCGCTTAAAGAAGAGCCCAAAGGTCAGAAGCGCCGCAGCGTCAAGAATCAGGATCGTTGCCAGGTCGCGGTGCGAGATCAGGAGGATGTCGCCGAGCAGATAGTCCGAGACGGCAACGTAACGCTGTGTACGATCCAGAAAGAGGAGTCCGAGCGCCATTCCCGCGGTCCAGATGATTCCGATCAGAGCGTCTTCCCGCTCCTTGGCGTACCGCTGAATCAGGCCGATGAGAACCGCCGAGGCGACTGCGGTCAGAACCGCCACAATCACCGGATTGATCTGCGCCGCCAGCTGCGTGAGCCGCGCCGGAGCATTCTCGCCGCCCCAGAGGAGAACGGCAAGCGTGCCGAATCCGCACGATCCGGCGGCCGCGGCCTCTTTCAGCCAGAAGCCGATTCCGATCCCGCCGAACGCGGTATGGGAAATCGCACCGGCCAGATATCCGATCCGGCGGGTAACAATGAACGTGCCGACCAGACCGAAGGTCAGCGCCGCCGCGGCGGTAAAGAGGAACGCCGCGCGAAGGAAGGAGAACTCGGGCGCAAAGAGGAGTTCGGTCATGCAACGCCTCCTTCGGACGAATCGCGCTGAACCGCGAGCGCCTCACGGATCTGAGGCCGGGACACCAGAAACCAGACGCCGCCGACCGCAGCAACCGCCAGCGTCGCCAGCCGATACGCGGCTCCTACCATCAGCCCGTCGCCATGAACGTAAAACGAGCCGTCCGTACACGAAAAGAGAGGATAAAGCTGATCCAGGAAAAACTCGAGCGGCCCGGCCGAAAGGGGAATCATTGCACCCAGATTCGCCAGGGGGTAGATCGCCAGATGCGAGAGAGCCGACGGCGCGCGTCCCCAGAGCCCGCAGGCGAAAAACCAGATCCCGAGCGCCTGCAACACGTGAACGCCGGCCGTCATCAGCATCGTGCCGAAGAGAACCGCGGGGCGCCCCCTGTATTGCGCGGCGGCATCGTAGAGGGAAAAGAGCAAACGGCCGATTCCCGGCACGGCGCGGAGGAACCCGCCGCGGCCCGCGAACGGAGGAAGGAGGACAAACGCCAGGAAGAGGGTCGACAGGAGAGTGAGCCAGAGGATCGCCTGGCAGGCCAAACGCGCCTCTTTCTGCGGTTCATGCCACAGGCCGGCCGCTGTCACGGCGGCCAGGCCGATCAGAAACATCACATAGAGACCGATCACACGGTCCATTACCACACTCACAGCGCAGGCGGTCTTGGCACGCGGGTTTTCACGGGCCAGAAGGACCCCTTTCACCACATCTCCGCCGACGATCCCCATCGGGAGAAAATTAAAGAGATAGCCGATAAAACCCAAGCGCAGCGCACCGGAGACCGAAAGGGTCACGCCGAGCGACTCCGCGAGAACTTTCCAACGGAGAAATGTCAGAACGACCGCCCCGAACAGGGCGGCAAAACCGAGAAGAAGCAGGCTCCAGTCCTTTTGAACCTCCAGAAAACCGCGCAGCGCACCGTTCGACGCGGCGCGGTAAAAGAGGAAGGCAAAAATGAGGAGAGTCAGTCCCCATTTGAGCAGAGCGAGGAGAAATGGTTTCATACGGCCGGCTCAGAAGTCGCAGTTGCCGGGAGTTCGCGGGAAAGGAATGACATCACGGATATTGGCGATTCCGGTCACGAACTGGATGACACGTTCGAAACCGAGTCCGAACCCGCTGTGCGGAACGGTGCCGTACCGGCGCAGGTCTGCGTACCATTCGTAATTTTCGGCGTCCAGACCGAGCTCCCGCATCCGCGACTCGAGGACGTCGAGACGGTATTCACGTTCGCTTCCGCCGATGATCTCGCCGATTTTCGGAACGAGAACATCCATCGCACGGACCGTTTTCCCGTCGTCGTTAACACGCATATAGAACGGTTTAATCGTACGGGGATAGTTATACAGAATGACCGGCTTTTTGAAATGCTCTTCGGTCAGATACCGTTCATGCTCGCTCTGCAGATCGATCCCCCAGCCCACGGGAAAATCGAACTTCCGGCCGGACTTTTCGAGGATATCGACCGCCTCGGTGTAGGTGAGGCGGACGAAATCGCTGCGGATGATATGCCGGAGCGTTTCGATCAGGGTCTTGTCGAACTGACGGTTGAAGAACTCCATATCTTCGGCGCAGTAGGTGAGCACGTCCTGGAAGATCCGTTTGAGAAGCCCTTCGGCCAGTTCCATGTTGTCTTCCAGTTCATAGAAAGCCGCTTCCGGTTCGACCATCCAGAATTCCGCCAGATGGCGCGAGGTATTCGAGTTCTCGGCACGGAACGTGGGCCCAAACGTGTAGACCTTTCCGAGTCCGCAGGCGAACGTCTCCGCCTCGAGCTGACCGCTGACCGTCAGGTAGGAAGGCTTGCCGAAAAAGTCCTGCGCGGCATCGAGCCCGCCGTCATCGCGGCGCGGGGGATTGCTGATATCGAGCGTTGTCACACGGAACATCTGACCCGCCCCTTCGCAGTCGCTGGCGGTGATCAGAGGCGTATGCACATAGAAAAACCCCTTTTCCTGGAAGAACTGATGTATCGAGAAGCTCACGCGGTTGCGGATCCGTTCGACCGCACCGAACGTGTTCGTCCGAGGCCGCAGATGGGCGATCGTGCGGAGGAATTCGAGGGAATGACGCTTCTTCTGCAGGGGATAGGTGGCCGCGGCGGCACCGTAGACTTCAATTTCGGTGGCGACCACTTCGGTCGGCTGCCCTTCGCTCGGCGACTTTTTGACAAGCCCGACAACACGGACGCTCCAGCCGGCTCCCAGGCGGAGAATGTCTTTCTCGTAATTCTTGAGCGTGTTCGGCGCCAGAATCTGGACGTTCCCGAACGAAGAGCCGTCGTTCAGCTCAATGAAGCTGAACCCCGCCTTCGAGTCGCGCCGGGTACGAACCCATCCTTTGAGGATCACGGTCTTGCCGATCGCGTCGAGACGGCGGGCCTCGGCAACCGAAATCCGAACCGGGATCTTCGAAAGGTCTTCGGGAGAGACCGTCAGGCGGAGCGAATTGATCTCCGTCGCGTTGTCAACCGGCTGACAGAGGTCAACGCGCCGGTCGGTGAACAGCGGTGTCGACGCCTCGTCGAACTTGGTCTTCGCCTGCAGGACGATGGACTTCTCGCCCAGGCTGCTTTCCGGAGAAAATTCGTAATACTTTTTTGCGGCCATCGCTCTTCTCGCTCTCTGTATAACTTATTTGCCCAGACGGTCGGTCAGTTCGGCCATCAGCTCGTCTTTTTTCACCCGCCACTGCTGAAGCGTGTCGCGGTCACGCAGGGTGACCGTGCCGTCCTGCAGAGTCTGCCCGTCCACAGTAATACAGAACGGGGTGCCGATTTCGTCCTGACGGCGGTACCGGCGGCCGACGGCGCCCTTCTCGTCATACTGAACCGACATTTTTTCTTTCAGTTCGCCGTAAATGTCTCCGGCGATTTCGGGCATACCGTCTTTTTTAACCAGCGGGAAAACCGCCGCCTTGACAGGAGCGAGACGGGGATGGAACTTCAGATAAGTCCGCTGGGCGTCTTCTTTCTTTTCAGCCGTCGGGACCTGATCGACGTGGTACGCCTCGCAGAGGAACGCCAGTGTGGCGCGGTCGGCACCGGAACTCGGCTCGATCACATGGGGAATGAACCGCTCTTTCCGCTGGTCATCGTAATACGTCAGGTCTTTCCCGCTGCCGCGGTGTTTCGGCTGGCCGTCCGGCCCCTTTTCGAGAACGAGCTGATCCCCTTCGCGGACAAGTTTTCCTTCCATGTGGCTGCGCAAATCGAAATCACCTCGGTGCGCCACCCCTTCGAGTTCGCCGAAATCCCCTTCCGGAAGGAACGGGAATGCGTATTCGATATCGGCGGTGCCTTTTGAATAGTGCGCCAGTTCCGCCTGTTCATGTTCGCGCAGGCGGAGCTTTTCGCTTGCCAGCCCCAGATCGGTGTACCACTTGAACCGCCGGTCGCGCCAGTAACGGTACCAATCGGCCGACTCGCCCGGGTAGCAGAAGAACTCAATTTCCATCTGTTCGAATTCACGGCTGCGGAAGGTGAAGTTGCGGGGGGTAATTTCGTTGCGGAAACTTTTCCCGATCTGGGCGATCCCGAAGGGAACCTTGACGCGGGTCGAATCGCAGACATTTTTGAAGTTGGCGAAAATCCCCTGAGCCGTTTCAGGACGGAGGAAAGCGACATCGTCTTCGCCGCCCAGCGCGCCGATTGTCGTTTTGAACATCAGGTTGAACTCACGCGGCTCGGTGAGGGTGCCGGGATGCTTGGCATCAGGCCCCAGGACCTGAGAGAGATCGCCGAGAGTGGAAATTTCAGTGAGAGGTCCTTCCCAGACGAGGGAATCGAGATCTTTTTTCCGGAGTCCGAAATAGTGCGCCGCACGTTCCTTCAGGGCGTTTTCGGTATTTTCAGTATCCATCGTGGTAATGAAGACGCGGACTTCGGCAGCCGGCTGGCCCCCCTCCCCATGCTTGAGTCCCCTGACCCAGCGTCCTTTGACATGGTCGTAGCGGTAACGCTTTTTTGACTCACGGCAGTCGACCATAAAATCGTGGAAAAGATCGTAATGCCCGGAACATTTCCAGATCTGCGGATGCATGATGATCGTCGAGTCAAGCCCGGCCATCTCGTAGAGGGAGGGGGCGCCCGGCTGGAGCTTCTGTTCGTTATGCCCGACGAGCATATCGTGCCACCAGGCGTCTTTGACGTTCCGTTTGAGAAGAACTCCCAAAGGACCGTAATCCCAGAAACCGTTCAGACCGCCGTAAATTTCACTCGACTGAAAAAGGAACCCTCTCCGCTTGCAAAGCGCGACCAATTCTTCCATTTGCATCGTGTTTATTCCTCACTCCCGACCTGGCCGGCGGAAGGGCCGACCGTTCGGGTCAAAAAGTTGCGGGAAACCGACTGACCATTGACACCCCCGAAAAAGGAGGAAGACTCTTATATATTATAACTCAAAGAGAAAACTGAAGAAGGAGACCTTTGGCCGCCGGGGAGCGGCTCAAATCGCCCATACTTCCTGTTTTGTCTGATTTAAGAGAGCCGGACCCGTCCCAGTGAATATTCGGCAACAACGTCAAGCCGGTCGAGACGGGATGCGTCCCGGACATCAGCCTGAAGCCGTATCCGCCGGAGATTCTCTCCTCCGCGGCTGACGAGAAGTTTTTCGTAGAGATCTTTTTCGAGCCGTTCAGGCGTTGTGGTATCGAGGAACGATTCCCAGAGGTACTTCGCCGTTTCTGCCTGGGCATTCAAAAGGGGACGGGGAAACGGACCGGCTCCCGGCCTATCCGTTCCGCCGGCTCTCGGACGGAGAAGCCGCGAGACCAAAAGCCCTGCCAGGAGGATGTCCTCCTCGGTATAGCGGGGGCCGGCTTTGTCCGCACCGCCCGCCGCGGCGGCACCTGTGCCCGCCCTGCGTCCAGACGCGACTCTTCCCCCCCCTTCGCAGTCGGCAGTTCCGGAGCAGACAAGCGCCACCGACCGGAACGCGCGAAGCCGCTCGACTACTGCGGCGGCGTTCAGGAAAGCCCCCAAAAACGCACGGGTCCGCCCCTCGGCGGGAATATCCGCCATCCCCCGGCGGAGACTCGGTCCGCCGTACCGTCTTTTCTCCTGTTTCGGATCTTCCGGAGGGAGCGCGCTGATCCGTTCAAAGGTTAGGATGGCGCGGGTTCCGTTGGTCGTTGAAAAAAGGAGCGTCTTCCCGCGAACCGTCTCAGAAGTGTAGGATGACGGCGAATTTCCCAGGTCGAATCCTTCGATTCGAACACCTTTCCGTTCCCCACCCAGAACGATTTTCCCTTTCTTTTGCGGGTCCGATTCTTCCAGAAGGCGTTTCATGCTGATCGCCTGTACCGGTTCCATAACCGGAATCACCTGCTCGGCTCCGGCGGCCAGCGCGGCGGTCATCGTCGTTGTGGCCCGCAAAACGTCGATAAAGAGAACCGCTGCGGGGCGGTACCCCGCCGGAACCAGGTCAGGGAGGGGAAAGACGTCGATTCGTTCGGGAAATTCGGAAACAGGTCCGTTCATGCGCTGAAACTTTCGTTTTTTGGGGATTTCCGCCGAAAAGCGGTCAATTTTACTTTCCGCCCAATCCGATTAAAGACTCCCAATCGTTTTAACCGATAAAACCGACATTAAGGCACGCCGCCTCCGCGCGGCAGAACTGTCAGCTTTACGGAATGAAGGGTTTCACAGATGGAACGCAGCAATATCAGAAACCGCTGGCTCGTCGGCGGGTTATTTTCGGTTCTGGCCCTCGGGGCGCTCGGATTCCTTTCGGGCTGTCAGATGACGCAGAACGGCCAGACTCTTCCGAGCCCGTACTACCTCGACAATCAGATCCAGTACTTCCCGGCCGGAAATGAATTCCAGTTCCAGGGAGAAGTTGACCGGATGAAGCGCGAACAGGTCAACCGCCAGCTTTCCCAGGAAGAATCGCTTCCACGTCAGCAACGCTAGACCGCCGTCGGCGCCCCCGACCGTCAGGAGGAAATGAGTCATGGAAGCCTTTTTGGCAAAGTTCGACGCGATCCTTCAGTTCAACCTTCCGCCCCGCGTTCAGGAGCTCACAAATGTTGTGCTCCTCTGGGTCGGGTTCGCCTACATCGTCGGACTGATCACGCGCCTCATCGTTTGGGGGGGAGAGTGGCGCCGGGGAGCGTTTACCGTCTTTCTGGTCGGCCTGACCGGCTGTTGTATCGGGATTCTGGGAATCACGACATGGCGCAAACTCGAGGGGTTCAACCCGATCAGCCCCGCCGGACTTGCGATCTCCGTTGTCGCGTCGATCGCCGCCCTGTTCGTCTACCAGTTCTGCTCCCTCTTCTGGTCACGGAAGAAGAGGGAGGAGTAACCTCTTTTCACAACCGGTTTACTTGTTCCGATTGTCGATGACGCGGCGGGCTTTCCCCTCGCTGCGGGGAATCCGCCCCGGTTCGACCAGGCTCACGCCGATACGGATTCCGGTCACATGCTGAATTTTCGCCGCGACCTGTTTCTGGAACTGGTCGATCTCGCGGTGCGTGTCGCTGAATTTGTCCGCGGAAATTTCGACCTGAACTTCGATGTTGTCGAGTCCCGACGCGTCGCGCGTTAAAAGAATCTGATAGTGGGGAACCGCCCCTTCGACCGAAAGAAGCGCCGCCTCGATCTGACCGGGGAAGACGTTGACGCCCCGGATGATCATCATGTCGTCGCTGCGGTGCGAGATCCGGTCGAACCGGCGGATGGTCCGGCCGCATTCGCACTTTTCGGGAATCAGGCGGGTGATATCGCGCGTGCGGTAACGGATCAGCGGCATCCCCTGTTTGTCAAGGGTTGTGAAGGTGAGTTCGCCGTATTCCCCGTCCGGAACCGGTTCCAGAGTGTCCGGGTCGAGGATTTCGGGATAGAAGTGGTCTTCGAAGATATGCGGACCGGACTGATAGACGCAGTCGAGCGCCACGCCCGGACCGGAGATTTCGGTCAGACCGTAAATGTCATACGCTTTGATTCCGGCGATCTCTTCGATGTTGCGGCGCATTTCGTTCGTCCACGGTTCCGCGCCGAAAAAGCCGAGCCGGAGCTTCGTCTCTTTCCAGTCGAAGCCCATCTCTTCGGCTTTACTGATCAGGTGAACGAAATAACTCGGAGTACAGGCGATCGCCGTCACACCGAAATCACGCATCAGATTCAGCTGGCGTTCGGTGTTCCCGCCCGACATCGGCACGACGGTCGCACCGAGGAACTCGCCCCCCTGGTGCGCACCCAAGCCGCCGGTGAAAAGGCCGTATCCGTAGGAAACCTGGAGGACATCCTCGCTGGTGATTCCGACCCCGGCCATCCCGCGGGCGACCGCCTCGGTCCAGACTTCGAGGTCACGGCGTGTGTACGGAAGGACTATCGGTTTCCCCGTCGTTCCGCTGCTGGCGTGAACGCGGACGATGTCTTTCATATCGACCGCCAGCATGCCGAAGGGGTAGGTGTCGCGCAGATCGGTCTTGACGATCGTCGGCAGATATCTGACATCGTCCAGCGAACGGATATCTTCCGGCTTAACGCCCTTCTCTTTCATCTTTTCGCGATACCAGGGAACATTGGAGTAGGTAAAGTTCAGCACGGCCTGAAACTTCTGCCACTGGAGTTTCCGAAGAATCTCGACGGGAAGATAGTCGGGGCTGTTGATGGCGTTGATCCTAGGATGACATGTGCACATGCTGAACCTCTTGGCACCTTTCACGAAAAGCCTTGGTTCGGAAAACCAAGGAGAAATCCCCGCAGCAGGCTCAAACCGTTTGAACCCCGGTCGGGAAAAACCGCAAAGTACCAGTATACTAATTGGCAAAAAGTCGAAAAGTCCCCGCTTTTTCCCTGCCGATGCGCAAAAAAGGGGCCCGGACGCGGAAAATTTCGGGAAAAAGCGGTTTTTTCCGCACTTTTTCTTGAAAATGGATTGACAAGTGTCCTGTTTATGAATCATAATGCCTGCGTAGGAGGCGGAAAGGATAAGGATTTCCGTTTCTGGTCGTAACGAATTGGTTCATGTTGGGGCGGGCCGTCCCCGCACCGACAATTCTGTTAAATTATTATGTATTGCTAAAAGAGGATTCAAATGGCCGCTAAAAATGACAAGCCGTTGACCAAGACCCAGATCATCGCCAACATCGCCGGTGCCACCGGCCTGGACAAAAAACAGGTTGCCGCCGTTCTCGACGAACTGGGCAACCAGATTGCCGGCAGCCTTGCCAAAAAGGGCCCCGGCAGCTTCACTCTTCCCGGTCTTCTGAAGATCGAAAAGAAGCTCGTCCCGGCCCAGAAGGCCCGCAAGGGCGTCAAGAACCCGTTTACCGGCGAAATTCGCGACGTCCCGGCCAAGCCGGCCCACAACAAGATCAAGATCAAGGCTCTGAAAGCCCTCAAAGAGATGGCCTGATCCCTTCATTCCGAATGAAGCATGTTCCAGCGAAGCCGGTGCCCCGAGCATCGGCTTTTTTTCTGCTCCGCACTGCTGATAGGGCTCCCTCATTTCCGCCGAAACGGGAAATACAGAAATTCAGACGGGAGATTCTTTCCCCAGGCGTTTACACGCCGCGCGGATATTCTGCACCGCCCGGCGGCGGATCTCCGCGGCGAGTTCCGGCTCTTCGAGCGCGGCGAGCGTCTTTTCGGGATACGCAAAAAAGCAACGCTGTAAAGCCCACGCCGCCCCCATTCGTGCATAGCGGCCCGGGTTGCCAATCGCGGCCAGCCGCTGCAACACGTCATCGATATAGTCGTCGTTAATGTAGTGAGAGAGGAGAAGCGTCGAGGCAAAACGGACGTGAAACTCACGCGGATCACACAACAGCCCGCCGATCCATTCCCAGTACGACTCGGGGTCTTTTTTGATCTGCTTGAGCTCTGCGGCCAGGATGTCGCCGTAGATCCAGGTATCGGCCTGATCGAGATAGGCGTCGATTTCACACCGAAGAACCGCCTGCGGCAAAGGAGCATGCGCCAGGATCATCCCGGCGACGATCAGTTCCTCGTAGGTCGAACGGCCGGTGAGGGGAAGTGAAGTCTGCCCTTCGCGCAAAAGGCGCAGGGCGGTCTTCCGCAGAAGCGGGATACGAACCCCCAAAATAGGACGCCGCGTCCGCACAAAATGGGAGAGCATCTGACGGTATCTTGGTTCTGCCAGTTCCCTCAATTCGGCACGGACCGACCACCTCACAGGAGAGCTTTCATCCTTTCGATCAGACGCTGCCCCGCCTCGTCTTCTTCGCAGACAACCATATCGGCGCCGGCGCGTTCCAATTCGGCGACAAACGTCTTGTAGCGGCATCGCGCCACAATCGTGCAGTCGTCGCGCAGCTGGCGAATCGCCCGGATCGTGTCGGTAGCGAAGACATCGTTCGGAATAGTGATCACGACCAGGTGCGCCTTGTGAACCCCCGCCAACTTGAGCGTCCGCGCTTCGGAAGCGTCGCCGGCAATCGTCTGGAATCCCCGCTGGGCCAGTTCCTGGAAGTTCCCCGGGTTCGTGTCGATCAGGGTCAGTTCCACCCCCGAGCCGGCCAGGAATTGGGTCACCTGTTTCCCGATCGGGCCGAGTCCGACCACGATTCCGCGGTGTTTCGCATCATCGTCGGGCAGAAGCGATTCCGGTTCGGGTGCCGGTACATTCTCGACGATCGGACGCTTCTTGACCACGTTCATCGCCAGTTTCAGGAAGAAGGGGGTCAGAATAATACTGGTCAGCGCGGCAAAGAGGATCTGCTGATAGAGTTGCGGATGTTCGGTGCGGAACGGTCCCTGCTGCAAGATAATAAACGAAAGTTCCCCGAGCTGCGATATCCCGAGCCCCATGGCCAGGGAGGGGACAACCGAAAGGCCGATCACTTTAAACGCCACCGCCCCGGCAATCAGTTTCAGCAGGAGGAGCCCGAGAAGGATTCCCAGGGTCGGAACGGGAAAGTTGATCAAAATCTGCGGATCAAACAGCGCGCCAAGTGTGACAAAAAAGATCGCCGAGAACGTTTCGCGGAACGGAGTCACCAGCGCTCCGATCTGGCTGGTCAGACGGTTCTCACTCAGCGCCACACCGGTCGCAAACGCGCCGATCGCCTCCGGAAGCTGGAGCCGTTCGGCGACCGAACAGACTCCGAAAAGGAGGAAAACCGTAAAAAGAACCATAATCTCGACACTCTTGAGCTGCGAGAACATCGAGATTCCTTTCGTCGTGAAGAGGAGCCGGATCCCGGCGATCAGGACGATGAAGAAAAGCGCTTTCCCCCCCATCAGAAGGAAGGTATTGGCGATATTCCCCGTCTCGCCGCCGACCGGAAAGAGGAGAGGAATCACCAGAAGAATCGGCGCGGTCGCAATATCCTGGAACAGCAGGATCGAGACGGCGCGTTTTCCGTAGGGGGAAGAACTCTGGCCGAACTCGGCAAGCGATTTAAAGACCAGTACCGTCGAACTCAGCGAGGCGGCGAACCCGATCAGGAGCCCGGTACGCCAGTCGCCGCTCAGTTTATACGCCACAAAAGCCAGCGGTACGATGACCAAAACCATCTGAACCGGCCCCCCCAGGAAAAGGAACTTTCGGTTCTTGACGATATCCGACGGCGTGAAATGGATCCCGATCGTGAAGAGGAGGAAAAGCGCGCCGAGATCGGCCATCTTATCGAGAATCTCGTTCTGCGAAACCATCGCGGCGGAGTGCGCCTCGGCCGCGGCCTGTTCGGGAGACTCCGCCGGGTTCGGATCGGGCGCGGCAAACTCTTCCGTCGCGGCGGCATTCTCGGCAGTCTGGACGACGGCGGATTTCGACGCTTCCTCTTCGGCTTCGCGGACGAATATCTTGAATCCTCCCGGACCGATCAGTGCGCCGGCGACCAGATACCCGATAACCATCGGGATGTTCAAACGTTTCGAGATGACCCCGGCCAGGAGACCGGTTCCCAGAATAATCAGCAAATTGAAAACAAGATTTTCCGGCATGGCAAATGTCCGTATCTTTCTCCCCCGCGCAGAACGGGGAAACTCCTTTGGTTATGCCTTACTTTCAGAGGGAGTGGAATGAAAGCTGGTAACGCGCGGCCTGCAGACGGCGGCGGATCACCGAAGCGATCAGACTCATCATGTGGAATCCGAAATCGGTATCGCGGCGGCAGATCTCCAACAGGAGTTTGCCGTCGACCTGCAGAAGTTCGGACGTGGTGCGCGAGACCCCAATCGAGTTGGTTTGATTCGGTTCGATCAGCGCCGACCAGAGAAGGTAGTCGCCCGGCATGCAGTTGTCGAGGGTTTTCCGGCGCCCGTCTTTCAGGAGATACTGAATATCAACCTGTCCCGAAATCACGATGTAGAGGTAACGGGAGTCTTCGTGTTCCCGGTAGATGATGTCGTTGGCCGAAAAGGTTTTGACCTCACAGATCTTTTCAAGTTCGGCGAGCGTCTTGGGAGACGCGTCGGGAATGTTCATATACTGTTTCAGCAAATCGGCGATTCTGGTCATCAATCGACTCTCTTTCGGATTTGGAAAATGTCTCAATAACGGCCGCCCGCGCACGGCGCGGGGGCATCACTCCAACGAAAAATATTATATCTCTCCCCGTCTTTTTGGAAAGATGAACCGCGGTGCCGCTCAGTTTTCGAGAGGGGAAACGTCCGCGCCCGGGCCCGGGCCGGTCTCTTCGGGCGTCTCCCCTTCGGTTTCCCCTTCCGGAGAAACACCGGTGATCCAGGCGGTGAGCGCATCGAACTCCTCGGGGGTGCCGGACAGGGGCGCGGTAAAGAGTTCACCCATCACCGGAAGCGCCAGGACAAAATCGCCGAAGACTTCACGGAGTTTTCCGCGGTCAAAATTCAGCTCGTCGGGCCGGGTCCATTCGACCGCCTGCGAGGGATCGACCGCGACGACGAGAAATGTCCTGCCCGGATTCTCGAAAGCGTTCATCTTGGGCGGATCGCCGGCAAGGCGGAGCGGAACCCCTTCTCCGGTAAAGATGCGGAAGAGAGTTTTTCCGCTCCCCGCGGGAAGAAGGGGCGAACGGTAGACCATCGGCACGCGGTCCAGAAGCTTGAGATTCGTCTCGCTGTCCCACGGCTCGTCGATTTTGAACTCTTTGTATAGCGCTTCGCCTTCCGGCCCCATGGCGGGCAGAAGCGCGACGCGCCAGCTCAGCAGTGGCGTTCCTTCGGGCGAGGTGATCGCCAGGGGAGGATAATGGTTGTTTTTCGCGTAATAGGCGTTGATCACATCACCCAGAACTTTGAGGTTCCCTGCCGTCTGCGCCCGGCGATTCTCTTTCGCGGAGTTTTCGGCAAAGAGGTTCATCTGATCGACCAGCTGGCCGAAGAGCTCGGCCCGGTCGGCCGACATGGCCAGGGCGGCGGTCATGACATTTCCGTTCCGCTCCTGGGTAATGGAACGGAGCGTTTCGCTCAGGCGCGGAAGAAGAGGCGCCATCCCCCCCTGCGCGGGCGAGTCCCCTTCGGGAGCCGCCGCACGGAGCGACTCGTCGATTTGGAGAAGCGTGTTTCCGAGTTCCTCGTCGATTCTGTTGAGGCTTTCGGGGGTGTCGGCGGTGATCTCCAGCCGAAGGGCGGGTTCCCCCTCCGGGGCGGACGCATTGATCGAGAGCGAAAGGAAACGCGCCTCCTCAAGAAGGAGATTCCGCAGCGCCGGGGGGACCGGCAGAGTGATCGCCTCTTTTTGCGCGGAGGCGTAGTCGTAGAAGAAGCCAAAGTCGAACGAATCGGCTTCGGCACGGCCGACCCGTTGCGCCAGAACGCCCCGCTTCTCCCCCTCCCCGGCGGTAAAGAACCCCTCGACCGACCTGATCGGGCCGGTCACCATGAGCGCCTCATTCTCGGAGGGAAAGACGACTGCGGTCGCCACACCGTCGATCCGCGCGGTGTTCTTTCCGGAGGGATCGAGCGGAAGAATCAGCGAGTTTTCGGAAATGGTGACTTCGGTTCCGCCCAGGACGCGGGTTTCGATCCGCTCTTTCGGAAGACGGCCGAACTGGGCGCCTAAAAAAGCTTCCCTGTTGACCGGCTCGTTCTTTCTGGCATAGACGGCGGAACAGGGGAGCGGATAGTTTTCGCCGACCTGCTCGCCGCTCTGTGTATCAAAAAGAGAGACGGGCGCGACCTTGGTGCTGGTGATGATCAGCTCGATCTGGTCGAACTGGCTGCTGAACGGAACCAGTTGCGGCGAATTCGCGAAGAAGCGGATCACCTTATCGGCCTGCGAAAAGCGGAGAAACCGTTCCGGCTGAATCACACGAACCGCAAGCGCGCCGGGAACGATCATCTCGGTCGGAAATGTGTTGCGCGGGGGAAGCTCGGCAAGTTCCTCGCCGGACAGAGACCGGATCTCATCGGGAAAGACCGCGGCGGCCGCCCCTTGCCGCGCTTCGGCGGCGCGGCGGCTGAGAAGTTCCTCTCCGCCCGGCTCCCCTTTACGGCATCCGCCGAAGAGAAGAGGGGCAATCGAGAGTATCAGGATCACCGAAAGAACACGTCTCATGCGGAACATCTTGCAAAACTCCTTTTCAGCTCGGACCTATTTTGCCGGCCGACGGGGGGACCGGGGCTTCTTCGGTTTGCCGGGCGGGGACGCGCCTCTTTTCCCAAACCCCTTTCCGTCCCGGGGGAATTTCCCACCTTTCGCCGAAGCGCCGTAGGGACGGCTCCCCTTCGGCCGCCGGGGAGCGCGGCGGGGGGCCGGGGAAGCGGTTTCGACCGCCACGAACTCGGCGGATTCCTGAATCGGAAGGCCGGCAGCAAGGTCTTCGGCGCGCCTTTCGATTTCGGCCAAGCGTTTCTTCTGACAAACCTGAAGGATTACGCTCTGATGCTCGACCCCCGGATTGGTGTATTCATCGGCCTTGCGGAGAGCCAGGTTGGTCAGGCGCCCGAAATGGCGCGCTTCCCCCCGTTCCTCGACCCAGGCGGGACCTTTGATCATCAGGATTCTGTCGAAGGCGAACCAAACCGGCGCGAACATTGCCAGAAGACGTTCGAGTTTCGAGACGGCGCGGATTACCAGGGTATGGAACCGGTGCGCTTTAAGAAGATCCTCGGCCTTGGCGTGCCAGACATTCAGATCGAGCCCGATCTCATCGAGGATGGCACCGACCGCTTTCGCCTTCTTTTCGGTCGCGTCGCAAAGCTCAACCCGCAGGTCGGGACGGAGAATCGCCAGGACGACTCCGGGAACCCCGCCACCGGTCCCGACGTCAAGAACATGTTCCCCCTTCTGGAGATGAGAGGCCAGATGGATCGAGTCGACCAAGTCGCGCGTCACAAACTTTTCGTAGCTGTCATGCCGGGTCAGGTTCAGCTTGGTATTCCATTCCCAAAGGGCGCGGCAGTACCGATCGAGCATTTCGGCCTGCCCAACGGGAAGGCTGATCCCGTATTTTGCCAGAACATCGGTCAGCGTCGGGGAACCGGACATTGAAACCGGATCGGGCTCCGGTTCGGAAATCTTCTTCTCTTCGGACATCGGGCTCTGTTTCGGTACTCACGCTTTCACCCGCCGGGACCTGCTCATCACAAAATGGGCAAAGGAGGGAATCTCTGCCGGCACGATCGCGCGTGAAGGAACTGGCATAATCTTACTCCGATGATTATAGCACAAAGCGCCGAAATCACCAGAGAAAAGAGACCGTCAACGCACCCGGCAGGGGATATTAATGGTTGATTTCCTTTTTTTTTCTGATAGAATAGGCTTTTAGCCGATAGGATAGATAAGAAAGGCGTTTCTTTAAAACTGTCACGCCCTTCCTGCCAGGCGGTTTTGGTTTGGGACAGTTCCGGCTATCATTCATATTTTTTTCATCCCTCCGGAACCTCAACGGTTTGGCAAGAGTATCGGTCAGTTCAGTTGGTTGAAAAAAATGCAGGTTCAGTTAAAGGTTATTGGCGGCAAGCAGAACGGACAGCTGATTTCCATTAATCGCCCCAAATTCATGATCGGGCGGGCCGACGACTGCCAGCTCAAGTCGAAAAATGAGCTGATCAGCCGCTATCATTGTGTTCTCCTCACCGAAGAAGGTTATGTCGGTGTACGTGATCTGGGAAGCCGGAACGGCGTCTTCGTCAACGGGGAAAAAATCGATGAAGAGACCGAGCTTCGCAACGCGGACCGCCTGATGATCGGCCCCCTTGAATTTGAAGTCGTGATCGCCGTCGCGATGTCGGCCGGCAAGCGGCCGAAGGTCGAAACGATTGCCGATGTTGTTGCCCGTACCGTTGAACAGAACTCCCTTTCTGCGGCCGCCAAAGAGGGCGGAGATGTCTCTAGCTGGCTCCTGGAGGGCGACGAGCCGGAAGCCTCCCCCGTCGAGCCGACAATCGTGATGAAACTTTCGGAAGACGCCGACGTGCCGGAAGAAGAGAACATTCTGGACCGCCTGGCCGAAAAGAAATACGCGCAGGGTTCTCCCGCGGCTCCGAAAACCGCTGCCGCGGCGGCGGTTAACGAACCTGTTCCCGATGTGCCGAAAGAAGCGGCATCAAAGCGGCAGGAACCGAAAAAACCCGAACCGGTCCTGAATCTCAACCTAGACGAGGAAGACTACGCGCCGGCACCTCAACAGAAGCCGGAAAAGAAATCGGCGACTTCAACCCACAAAAAAGCCCCGCCGGCAAGCCACGCGGCGGAAAATCTGAAAAACTTTTTCCAGAATCACTGAAAAAGGTCAGGTGAGCGGTTCGCCGATCTTCACGTCAATCTCGGCGCCGCCTGCGGTCTGCTCCGAAATCCTTTCATTCAGCGGGGGAGCATCCTTTTCGCGCAGCAGGATGATCGTCGACCCGCCGAACTCGAAGTACCCCTTCTCTTCTCCGGCGGCGACCGCACTGCCGCCCTCCGGCCGGACAAAATTCGTAATCCGGCCGACGAAAAGCGCGCCGACCTCCATCTGAACCATCCGCCCGAACTTTTCGGTCTCGATCACCTGGTACTCGCGGCAGTTCCGAATGAAGACCGGAAAGGTTTCCAGCGCGATCGGACGGACGCAGTGGAGAACCCCGCGTATCGTCTTGGCGGCGGCAATCTTCCCATCGGCCGGATAGCAATACCGATGATAATCGACCGGCATGAGCCGGAAAATGAGCGCCTCGCCCCCTTCGAACGCCCGGGCCAGATCGGCGTCTTCCAGCAGGTCGGTCAGGGTATAGGCCGAGTGTTTCACACGGAGAAACGTCCCGTCCCGAAGCGGAACGCGCGAAAGGTGCCCGTCACACGGGCTGATCAGCCGGTCGTGAAGATCGGCCGGAAAAGTGATGTCCCGCTTGCGGATGAAAAAGTCATTGAACGAGGCGAATCCTCCCGGCGGGATGAGAACTCCGTCCATCGGGATCCGGTTCTTTCGGATGAAAGGACGGATCAGAAATCTGGAACATCGGCTTGCCAGGAACCGGCCTGCCGCGCGCGAGACCCACGGCCGAATGAGCAGCTTTAAAAATCCCCGGCCGCAGCGGGTGCGGTAGAGAAAACGGAGTGCGGGAGAGTCGTTCATTTCGTGTTGTACCCGGCCAGATACGCCATGCCGACCAATTCGAGAATTCCCAGGATCAGAATACAGATTTTGACCATGGCCGCCGGCTTTTTGATTTCGATCGGCGAAAGGAATCCGACCCCCATCGCCGCCAGAAGGACGGGAAAATAGACAACGCTGCTGACCAGATGGAAGTCGTAGATCACATAGACGAAGGGAAGAACAATCGCCGCGGTGGTGACCGGAAGCCCCATGAACTTTTTCCGCTTTTCGGCCGTCTGGTTCTGCCGGTCTTCTTCCAGCACGTTGAAATACGCCAGACGGATCAGGGCGCTCAGCACATAGAGCGACGTAATGAGCCCGGTCAGGGGAATGTCGCGTGCGATCTGATGAACGAAGATTCCGGGAAGAACGCCGAAGCTGACAAGGTCGCTCAGAGAATCGATCTGAATCCCGAACCGCTTTTCGTTCGGGGTGCGCTTCTTGGTTCGGGCGACGGAACCGTCGAACATGTCACAGGTTCCCGCCAGCATGAGACAGACCATCGCGTCCCAGTATTCCCCGTCGATCACTTTCATGATTCCGTAGAACGCGAAAAGCATTCCGCAGTAGGTCAGAATGACGGTGTAGTCGTAGAAACCGAGAGCTTTTCTTTTCACCTGGGTCTCCTCCCTTTTCCGTGCCGGAGTCCTTCAATCCGAAAGTGAAATACGTTTGTTGAACGGCGGCGCGAAATACGCCGGCAGCGCCGTTACGGATCGCTCGGGGCCGGACCCTCCTGCGGCGGGAAGAAGCTCCCGCGAAGAGGGGCTGCGTCCGCCGCTTTTTGGTTGTCGAAAAAGACGCCGAATTCACGGAATCTCTTGTAGCGGGTTTCGAGCAGTTTTTCCATCGGAACGCGGCGCAGGGCGCGGATTTGGGTGCGGAGATACTGCTTTAATTTCGAGGCCATCAGACGCGGGTCGCGATGCGCCCCCCCGAGCGGTTCTTCGATCACCTTGTCGATCACTCCGAGTTTGAGCAGATCGGAAGAGGTGAATTTGAGCGCCTCGGCCGCCTTGTCTTTGAACTTTTCACTCTTCCAGAGAATTCCGGAACACCCCTCGGGACTGATCACGCTGTAGTAGGAATACCGGAGCATCGCGACCTTGTCGCCGACGCCGATACCGAGCGCGCCGCCGCTCCCCCCTTCGCCGATCACCACGCAGACGATCGGAGCCGGAAGGATCGACATTTCGAACATCGATTCGGCGATTGCCTCGGCAACACCGCGCTCTTCGGACGCGATCCCCGGGTAGGCGCCCGGCGTGTCGATGAAACAGATTACCGGAAGGCCGAACTTGGCGGCGAGTTTCATCTTGGCGACCGCTTTGCGGTACCCTTCGGGGTGCGCACAGCCGAAGTTGCAGGCCATCCGTTCGCTGACCGTGTGTCCCTTCTGATGGCCGACGACCATGACCTTCATTCCATCGAGTTTCGCCCAGCCGGTAATCAGCGCTCGGTCGTCACCGAAAAAGCGGTCGCCGTGAAGCTCGACAAACTCGTCGAAGACCAGGTCGAGGTAGTCCCCCGTCTGCGGCCGTTTCGGATGCCGCGAGACCTCAACGATCTGCCAACGGGTCAGATTGGAGTAGATCTTCTTTTTCAAGTCCGCCAATCCGAGTTTCAAACGCTGAATTTCTTCCCGAATCTCCGGAGATGCGTTGTTTTTCGGCATCTCTTCCAGACGGGTTTCCAGGTCCAAAATAGGCTGCTCAAAAGAGAGAGGTGAATCGGCGGGCACAACTGCTCCAATCGGTTAAGTGAGATGAAGGCGCACCTAAGGAGACCTTCGGCCGGAGTTCGATACCCCCTTGAAGCGGGGGGAGACGGGGACGCGGAATGCTCCCCGTAAAGGGACTATTATATCAGGATCCTGAAAAAGAGCAATCCGCGTCCGCGGGCGGCGGCGCAAGGGCGGATTGCGCGGAATGGGGCGGATGCCGGCCCGCCGGCGGTTATGCGCCCGGTTTTTTCAGGAATACCGGGATCCGTTTGGCCAGGGAAAATGCCTCCTGCGCCGTAGCGGGACGGCCGGCCGGATCGGGCGAAAGGAGCGATTTGAGAAACGCATCGAACCGCGGAGTGACGTTCCGGTTCCTTGCCGCGGCCGAAGGAACGGCCCCTGTCCGGTGCTTGTTGAGGAGTTCTCCCAGTGTGTTCCCCGAGAAGGGAGCGGCGGCTGTCAGCAGTTCAAGAATCGTCGCGCCCAGGGAGTAGAGGTCGGTCCGTCCGTCGATGGCGCGGTGGTCGATCTGCTCGGGTGAGATGTAGGTCGCCGTTCCCCGTATCGTTTTCGATTTCGGCAGGAATCTGGCAAGAAGGTTGCTCCGTTTCTTTTCGGTAATCGCAAAGTCGATCAGTTTCACGCCCAAATCGGGGGAAAAGAGGAAATTGTCCGGCTTAATGTCGCAATGAACCCAACCCGCCGCATGGAGGGGAATGAGCGGCTCGAAAAGGGCGGGGATCAACTGGGGAAGAACGGGAGAATAGGTCTCATAGCCGAGCTTGACCAGCTGGCCGACACTCGGCGCGGGAAACCATTCCAGAATCAGGTAGGGAATCCCGCCGTCCCGGCCGGCATCGTAGACTTTCAGAAAGGAGGAGGAGCCTTTGAGCGATTCGGCGACACGATGCTCGTTGTTCAGCAGCGCGATATGCTCGCGGTCAACACGGGTCGGCAGAAGCCGCTTGACCGCGACGATTTTCCCGTCCCGTTCGTCACGCGCCTTCCACAACTGACTCGACTGACCGGCATAAACCAGTCGGATATGTCGATACGGCCCGGTCCGTCCCGGCTGATCGGCATTGCTCATTCAAGACCCTTTCAAAAAATTTTTTCTGTCGACACGAAGGCGGAATTCCGGTCCGCGCTCCGTCGATTATACATTAAATTATGAAAAACGGCACTCCCCGGCTTTGGTCATGCTCCCGCCGGAACCGGCGAACGGAAAAATTTTTCGGGTGGGGTTCTTTTTTTCTTTTTCGTTTTGGGGTAATATGGCACTTGCCTTTTACCGGTGACCAACAGAAAGACCAAAAAACAATGCCAAACCCCAACCGCGGCCTGAACGAGTCCTCTTCCGCCCCGAATGTCGGGAAGGTCATTCCGCTCAATGTCCTCTGGCCGTTCCTCCTCTTGACGACCCTCTTCGCCTGGTGGGGGCTGGCAAACAACATGACCGACACGCTCCTGGCGGCGTTTAAGCGGATCATGAGTTTCAACGACGGAAAGACCGCGTGGATTCAGGTGGTCTGCTACGCGCTCGGCTACGGCTGTTTCGCGATCCCCGGCGCGATGTTCATGAAACGCTTCACGTTCAAGGCGGGGGTCCTTCTCGGGCTCGGAATGTACGTTGTCGGGACGCTCCTCTTCTTCCCCGCCTGCCTGACCGCGGCAGCGCCGAATCGATGCTACCTCTTCTACCTGACCGCGATTTTGATCACTTTCGCCGGGCTCTCGGTACTCGAAACGGCGTGCAACCCCTATATCTGCGCGCTCGGGTCTCCCGAAACCGCGACGCGCCGGCTCAACTTCTCGCAGTCGTTCAATCCGGTCGGTTCGATCGCAGGGGTCGCCATCAGCCAGATGTTCATCCTTTCGCACCTGAATCCGCTCTCCGAAACAGAACGGGCGGAAATGACCGCGGAGGCACTCGCTCAGGTTCGGACGGGAGAACTCCACGCGATTTCGTACACCTACGGAACGATCGGGCTGATCCTTCTGGCAACGTGGATTCTGATCCTGGTTACACGGATGCCCAGGCTTCGGGAAGAGGACAAACGGATCGATTTTACCGCGACATGGAAACGTCTCCTGCGGAACAGGAACTACGTCTGCGGTGTGATCGCGCAGTTTTTCTATGTCGGCGCGCAGATCGCAACCTGGTCGTTCGCAATCCGGTACTGCATGACGGCGCTGCATCTGAACGATGTCCTGGCGGGCGGCGGACCGGCGGCTCTGCGTCATCTTGAACCGGTCTCTGCACTGTTCTATAATGCCTGCGAGACGATCCGGTTCAACGCCTTCATCCCGAAAACGGCGGAACAGGCGGCGGCGACGTATTACGTCATTTCGCTGATTCTCTTCGTGGTCATGCGTTTCGTCTGCACCGGTTTAATGAAATTCTTTAAGCCTTCGACGATCCTTTCGCTCCTGGCGGTCCTGGCGGTTCTCTTCTGCCTGAACACCGCGCTGCGGCCCGGCGTTTCGGGAGTCTATACACTGATCGGAATTACCGGCTGCATGTCGCTTATGTTCCCGACTATCTTCGCGTTCGGAACGCGGAACCTGGGGGAAGACCTCAAAATGGGCGGGTCCGGAATGGTGATGGCGATCGCCGGCGCCGCGCTCCTGACCCAGATTCAGGGGCTTCTTTCCGACAAGACCGGATCGATCGCGCTGACCTATCTGGTTCCGGCGGCAGGTTTTGCCGTGGTGGGGGCCTATGCCATTTTTGTTACACGGAAGGTTGAGAAGGACGTTTAACCCGCCGGATGCGGAGGCGGCAGGAGGCCGCATTAACCAAGCGGACCGCTTCTCCCTGTTCGGGAAAAGCGGTCCGTTTTTTTTCGCGGCCTTAAAACCGGGCAGAGTGTCACTCCCGGCCGTCCGCCTGCGGGGCCGCTGCCGGAGCGCTGTCTTCCAGAGGCTGATCGGTCACGAGCGAATCGTTCTGTGTTTCAGAAAGAATCGTGCCGGGACGAACCACGCGGATCTGCTCCCGTTCGGCCCCCTGTTCGGGAACCGCCTGATTGACCGCCGGGGGGGCGATCCGGACAGTCTGCGATTCGGGCCGCTTTTCCGGAGTCAGCTCGACCGAACCGCGTTCACCCTTTCTGATATACGAAACAGCAAGAGGATTTCCGTTCGCCCCGTCGACAATCTGCCCGATCTGCCCGACGCTGGAAACCGGCTGTTCGCCGACCGCAAGAAGGATGTCGTACTTTTCCAGGCCCGCTTTTTCGGCGGGAGAACCGGGAACGATTTCCCGAACCAGGAGCCCTTCCCCCTCATTGAGCCCAAGCTGGTACGCCGTCTCGTCGGAAACAGGAGTAACCGAGGCGCCGATCCAATATTCACTCAGCTCCACGGGGGCGGCACCGCCGAACCGGCGAAGGATTTCGGCGCGCTTGGCGTTGGCGTAATCGCGCGCATGCGCCGCCCTTTCCTGAGCCTGCAGCATTCTTTCCTGGAGGTTTTTCTGCAGGTCTTCGTCAAGCATATTGCCGAACATCGCGTTCATCTTTTCTTCCATCCCCTGAAGGTTCTCCTCCATTCCCTGGAGCATTTCGTCCATGCTGCCGGGAAATCCGGGAAAATCACCGCTCTGTTCCGAACGGGAAATGATTCCGGGAATTGTCTCGCCGTCCATCTCGGCGCTCAGCTGGGCGCCGTCCCCTTCGATCACCTCTTCTTTCTCTTCAATCAGCGTGCCGTTCTGCCACACCTTTCTTTTCTGAACCTGTTTGCCGTCGGGACCGATCCGGTTCTCGGTGACAATGGAATAGGACTGCACGTTTGCTCCGGCATCGCCGGGAACCGCCGGCTGGGCGTCCGGCGCCGTTTCTTCGGGGGAAGCTTCTTCCGAAGGGGCCGCATCGGACACGGAGTCCGGCGTTTCATCGGCCACAACCACAAGCGGGGTCGCCTCTTTGAGCTGAACCGTTTCACCCGAGATCCAGGTCCCGCCGGCCGCGAGGAGCCCCAGCGCACTAAAACCAAGGATTGTCTGTTTTAACATCGTTTTACCTCTTAAAACCTAACCGGCATATACCGGAAAATTTGAATGATGTCTCAGTATGCGTCCCCGAACGCTGCCCGTCAGAGGAAATGGATGATCTTCTGCGGTGCGCGCTGAACGTCTATTGTGTCTACGGGAACAATAACGGTTTTCCCGTCTTGAAGACGGAATTCAAGATCTTCATGGCGCGTTTCGACCTGACAGCCCGCCTGACGGTAATTTTCGGCCAGCGCCTTGGCCGCGGAATTGTCGGAAACATACGATTCGGCTTCAACACAAGGAACCGATATCTCGTCGAGACCGCCGGGACGGCGGATCGTAATATGGCGGAGCTTTTCGCTGTTTTGAGACGCTGATGCGAACGTCTTGGCGGGCGGTGCGGAAATACCGCGTCCGTTGAGCGCCGGAATCGAACCAACGGAACGGGACAGGGCGTTGTCGAATTCGGCCGGCGGCGGGGACATCGGAGCGGTGACTTCTTTTCCGGCGGCCAGTATCGGGACAGAACTTTCCCGAGACAGATCCGCGGAATCGTCCGGCACCGGACTCTCGGCAAAAAACGCTTCGCCCTTTGCGCGGGGGAGATCGCGGCCGGAATCATAGCGAAGGCCGGCATACCATCCGGCCAACCCGACAAGGATGACCGCACAGGCGCTTGAGGCCATCGTCAGAAACAGGCGGGACCGATCGCGCCGCCTCCCGTGCGGAACATCAGCGCCGGGACGGTGCGGCTTTAATACCGGGACACGATCGGCACCGGCCGCGGCCGACAGGAAAACCGGAGACACATCTTCGGTTTCGGAACCGGAACATCCCGGCCCGCCAAACAGAACTCCCCGTTCGAACGATTCGCCCAAACACTGGGCTTCGAGAAAAGCCAGGGCGCAGCGCCTCCAGCCGTCGGACGTTTGGTCGAGACGGGAAAGGAGCGTACGCCGCGAATCTTCATCGAGTTCGCCGTCGGCCAGCAGCTCCAGGCGAAAAAGATCCTCATCGGAAAGGGTTTCGCGCTTTTTTTCAGTCATAGCCGTATTTCCTTTTTCAGAGCCGCGCGGGCGCGGTGCAGTTTCGCCTGAACCGCCGAAACGGTCGCGCCGAGTTTTTCCGCGATCTCTTTATAGTTCCACTGATGGAAATACTTCAGAAGGAGAACCTCACGGGCTTCGGGCGGGAGGCGGTCCAGGGCTTCGCGGACACGAATCTGCCGTTCCCGGCTCAAAAGCCATTCCAGCGGTTCCGGTTCGGAAGAGGTCTCGGCGCCGGAATTATCTTCCCGAAGTGTGTCGATGCGCTTCTGATACCTTCCCTTGCCGCGGCAGTAGAGCCGCACCTGGTTAACCGCCAGAGAATAAAGCCAGGGGTAGATTTTTGAAGAATCCTGAATCGGAGCCTTCTGGCCCAAAACGGCCAGCGCCACATTCTGGAAGATTTCGTCCACTTCGTCGGCGCTCCGCGCCCCGCGGGCGGCGATCACCGTCCGAAGCCAGGCTTGGTTCGCCTGCAAGAAGTCTTCCCAGTCAATGGCGGATGCTGTCACGTTTCAGGTTCCCCGGTTCTCTTCGAAGTTCATCGGTACAGTTGCCGCCTCGGAACTTTTGTTGCGCGGCGAAGGTTCCGTCGGCGGATTTTCCGCAATATTAGGCCGAAGGGACGGAATTGGCAAGAGGAGAAACGGCAGGCCGGGCGGAGACAAATATGGACGATTGAACTTTCAGGGGTATAATTGAAACGGGGGGGGAGCCGGCAGAAGTGCTTCATTCGGCCCGCCTCCCCTTAAATCCGCAAACATTTCCACGAAGCGATCTTTCGAAGGATTGACCCGATGACGACCGAAATCCGTACCCGTTTTGCCCCGAGCCCGACCGGCTACCTCCATATCGGAGGGGTCCGCACGGCGCTCTTCTGCTACCTGTTCGCCAAGAAAAACGGCGGGAAATTCATTCTGCGGATTGACGACACTGACCAGACGCGGAATGTCGAAGAAGCGCTCCAACCGATCCTGGACGGCCTGAAATGGCTCGGAATCGACTGGGATGAGGGACCGGGAGTCGGCGGGCCGTACGGGCCGTACTACCAGTCTCAGCGAAACGACAAGTATCAGGCAGCGGTCGACAAACTGCTGGAGGGGGGATTCGCCTATCGCGATTACGCGCGGCCCGAAGAACTTCAGCAGGAACGGGAAGCGGCGGTTGCCGCGAAACGGACGTTCGTCTACAGCCGCCGCTGGGCCGCCTATACCGAAGAAGAATGCCGCAAGTTCGAGGCGGAAGGGCGCAGCGGCGTCGTCCGTCTCAAAATGCCGCGCGAGGGAAAACTCGTGATCCACGACCTGATCCGCGGCGATGTCGAATTTGACTGGGCGACGGAACAGGACCACGTCATCCAGCGTGCCGACGGCTCATTCATCTACCATCTGGCGAACGTCGTCGACGACCATGATATTCGCATCTCACATGTCATCCGCGCCGAGGAGCACCTGTCGAATACGCCGCGCCAGATCTTCATCGCGCAGTCGCTCGGTCTCCCCCTGCCGCAGTACGCGCACCTCCCGTTCGTTGCGGAACCGGGAAGCAAGACGAAACTGAGTAAACGGAAGCTCGACAAGTACCTGAAAAACAGCGATTTCGCCAAACTGGTCCGTCAGGGAACAGGGATTGCCGACCGTGTCGGCCTTGAGACGACCGCAGACGGATTCAATCCGGTGATCGTCGATTTCTACCGGCAGACCGGCTATCTGCCGGAAGCGATTCTGAACTATCTGGCGCTCCTGGGCTGGGCGCTCGACGACAAGTCGGAATATTTCATGCCGAACGAACTTATCAGTCTCTTCTCGTTCGACGGGGTGACCAAGTCGGCGGCGTCATTTGATCCGGCAAAACTCTTCGCGTTCCAGGAAAAGCATATGAACAATCTCCCGTCCGACGAGAAATACGCACGGACGGTCCGCTATCTGGTCGCCGCCGGCTGGCTGAAAGTCCTTGACGGACCTTACGCCGGAAAGACGGCGTTCAACGAGCTTCCCGACCTTTTCCCTGCGGGGACGCCCCTGGCTCTGACGCGCCATCCCGAAATGGCGCCGGAGTCGGTTGCCGCTCTCCTGAAAGGGGTAATCGCCGGCACAGGCGACAGGATCAAGGTCTCGGGGGACATTCTCGATTTCGTCGAGTTCTTTGAAGGGGACGGAGATTTCCCGCTCGACGAAAAGGCGTGGAACAAGCGCCTGGTCAGCGATCCGGCCGCCGTCGGCCTTCTGAAAGAGTTCCGCGAAAGGCTCGCCGCAGTTTCCGCCGCGGAATACACACACGAAAGCCTGGAAGCCCTCTTCATGGGGTTCATTGAGGAAAAACAGATCAAGCCCGCCCAGCTGATCCACGCTCTTCGTGTGGCAGCGACCGGCAAAGGGGTCGGAATCGGGATGTTCGAAGCGCTCGAACTCCTCGGCCGGGAACGGACACTGAAACGGATCGACAGGGTGCTGGCGCTTCTGAACGGGTAGAAAAACAATGACGGAACTGCTGAAAAAGTACATTCGGGAACACGAACAGGAAATTTTAAACACGTGGTTCGAAGCGCTTCGGATTCCGAGCGTCAGTGCCAAGGCGGAACACAAACCGGACATGCGCCGGATGGCCGAATGGCTCGCCGACATTCTCGACCGCGAACTCGGGTTTGCCGCCGATATCATCGAGACGGAGACAAATCCGCTTGTTTTCGGTCAGTCGCCCGAAGTCCCCGGCGCGCCGACGGTTCTGATCTACGGACATTACGACGTTCAGCCGGCCGACCCGGTCGGCCAGTGGCGCACGCCTCCGTTCGAACCGGCCGTCATCGACGGGAAAGTCTTCTGCCGCGGCGCCGACGACGACAAGGGCCAGTCGCTCACCCATGTCTTTGCGGTCAAATCTCTGCTTGAAACAGACGGAAAACTCCCGCTCAACATAAAGTTCATCTTCGAAGGGGAAGAGGAGGTCGGCAGCAGTGCCCTTTCCGCGTTCCTCGAATCGGAAGAGAACAGGCGCACGCTGGCCGCCGATGTGATTCTGGTCAGCGACACCGACAAGCCCGCCGCCGACGATCCGGGAATCACCTACGGTCTGCGCGGCGTGGTCGGTTATGAACTGACGCTGACCGGTCCGAACCGTGATCTCCATTCGGGGCTCTACGGCGGTTCGGTGCGGAACCCGGTCATCGCGCTCTGCGCCATGCTGAGCGAAATCATCGGTCCGGACGGAAAGATTCGGATCCCCGGCTTTTACGACGATGTGGTTCCTCTTTCGGCACTGGAACGCGCCGAACTGGCGCGACGGCCTTTCGATGAGGCCGAGGCGCTCGCGGCGGTCGGACTCGACGCCTCGTTCGGAGAACCGGAGTTTACCGTCGTTGAACGGCGCGGCGCGCGTCCCTCGTTTGATATCAACGGAATCACCGGAGGATATCAGGGAGAGGGGGGAAAGACAATCATTCCCGCCAGGGCGTCGGCGAAATTCACGTTCCGCCTGGTGCCGAACCAGAAGCCCGAAACAGTGACCCGCGCGCTCGAGGAGTTCCTCCGCAGCCGGCTCCCCGCCGGAATCAAGATGGATCTGGTCTTCCAGCACGGCGCGGGCGGGATGGTTATTCCGCTCGAAAGCCCCTTCCTGCAGGCGGCGGCACGCGGTCTGGAGTCGGTTTACGGGAAAGCGCCCCTCTTTATCCGCGACGGCGGCTCGATTCCGATCGTCGCGCAGGCCAAAGAGCGTCTCGGCGCCGATCTGATCCTGGCCGGAGCGGGGCTCGAAGAGGACGGAATTCATTCGCCGAACGAGCATTTCGCGCTCCGCGACTTCTTCCTGGGGATCGAGTCGTCGGCGGCCATTCTGACCGAGCTGGCCAAGGCGAAGCGTTAATAAACAGAAGGCAGAACACACATCCAGGCACCGCATGCCGCAATATGAGGCAGTCCTATGAACAAAGCGATTTTGACATCACTCTTAACACTTCTGACGCTCGGCGGGGGAAACGCCCTTTTCGCCGCCAATGATCCCGAGAAGACCGAACCGGTCTGGGTCATCAGCTGGGCGGCGTTCTTCCTCTTCCTGGGGCTGACCGTCTTTTTCATGTCGATGCCGTCGAAACGGCGCGAGACGACCCTCAACGAAGAAGAGGTCAAAGAGTATGAAAACGAACTGGCACGCAAGCGCCATGCGCTCATCAAGGAAGAAGTCGACGAGTTCGAAGACTGACAGGGCGGCAGAGCGATGGGTGAAATACGATTTCCCGAACCGGTCCAGCTGATCATCGCCGCGTTCGCGGCAGACGAGGAGGCGCTCGCCTGGGGGAAAGGGCGTGCGGCCGAAACGTTCGGCCCGATCTGGCGTGAAAGTCCGACCTTCTGTTTCAACGAGTTCACCGACTACTACGCCGACGAGATGGGCCCGGTCCTGCTGAAACGCTTCTGGGCATTCGAACAGCTCATCGGAATGGACAGGCTGGCGGAGATCAAAGTCATGACGAACAGCTGGGAAGACGACCTGGCCCGCGGGACGGGCGGCGGAACTTCTCCCGTGCTGTCCGGCGGGCCGGCACGGGCCGCCCGCCGTCCCCTCAACCTTGATCCGGGATATATCGATCTGGGAAAACTGATTCTCGCCTCGACGAAAGACCATCTGCACCGAATCTATCTGCGGGACGGAATCTTTGCCGAGACAACCCTCTATTACTCACAGAAGGCGTGGCAGAAACTCCCCTGGACCTATCCCGATTACCAGAGCGCGGGATACCAGGCGTTCTTCACCGAATGCCGAGACCGTCTCCGCCGGCTCCGCCGGGAATCGGGCCGTTAAACGCCCGCCGCCGGTACAACAGATGAAAAAGCCCGCTCGGCCGAGCGGGCTTTTTGTATGCATGAAGCGAAAAGTCAAAGATTCGCGTCGGGCCGCGGGATCGTCATCCGCGGACGGGGAACACTCATACGGGGGGGAGACGATGTGTTAACCTCGGCCGTCTGTGAGGGGATCAGCGAAGTTTCGGCGGCCGGCTGAACCGGCGCGGAGATCTCTTCGGACGGGCCGGTTTCACCCGGCGCGGTCTCTTCGGACAGCGGAGTTTCGCCCGCACTGTCAAACAGGAGCGAGCCCGCACCGTCCGACGAACCGCTCTCCTCTTCCGTCCGGCGCAGCAGAGCGGAACCCAGCGTCTCTGCGCGGCCTGCGGACGAAGCGGCGGCGGGAATCACCTCAAAGAGGGGCGAGGCGTCCTGCGCCGTATCGCTGTCACCCGAGAACTCAATGGTCACACGTCCTTCCCGTTCGGCTTCGGCGATCATTTCGAGCTGGGCGTCATTCAGAATGAACGAGAATTCCAGCCGGGGTTCGGTCTGTCCGAGATCGGTCGGCTTCTGAATTACACGAACCTGGTAGATATCCACATCGTCCAGGAGCTTTTTCACCACGCTCGTCCGCTGGAGAATTTTCCCTCCGTCGGGAGAATCTTCTTCCCGCTTTTCGGCGGTGACGTAGAAATCAACACGATCGACTCCCGGAACAACGTTCCGCCTGATGTCTTCGAGGAACGCTTCCCCCTTCCCGGCACTCCCGATCACCGAACCGATCAGAAAACTGGCACAGCTGCTGTTCAGCGGGGTATAGTAGCCGGTGTCGGACGACTCGGATTCGTTAAGATCGTAGATGCTGATCAGCTGTCCCTTTCCGACCCCTTTTACCAGGATCCGGTGTTTGGCGTCGCTGAAATAGTTCACAGCTTCGGTCGGCACCTGGCTTTCGGGGAGACGGTCAAAACGGATATTCTGCGGAGTGATCTCATCACCGGGAAGGAGATCCCGTTTGGCAACCATCGTCGGAATGGTCTTTTCCTGCACCTGCGCGGCGGTCTCTTCCGCGTCCGGAATCTGATTAAGGATTGCCTTGGTCACCAGGGCGCAGAAGGTACCCGCAATCAGCGCAACAAAAAGTAGTATCTTACCGCGTATGTTCATAGTCAAGTCGGCGGCGCCTCGGCATTCTTTTACCGCCGGGCCCCTTTACGTGACAAAGGGCCGAAAGAAGCCGGAGCCCGCGAAACGGATAAAAGGGGCGGAATCAGGAAGAATGACAGACGATTGTCACACTTCCGGCCCCCTGAGACCCCAGAATATATTACCACATAATAATGCAAGAGTCCACTGTCTAAATCGGCAAAACAGCATTTCGCCGTTGAAAAAAAAGAAAAAAAGCCCCCGCCGCCAAACCTGGCGGGAATCGGAAAACACCCCAGTCGGAAAAGTCCGCCGGAATTGCCCAAACTGCCGCCAAAAAAGGCGCAGACAGGAAAAGATGGGAAGGAGAGAGCGCTTTTCAAAAAGTTTCGGGAAAACTCCTTGAATCTCGGCGCCGAAGGGGCTACAATAAACCAGACCGCGACGTTCGGTACCCTTCTCCCGAAAAGGGGGACATCTTTCGAATCATCATCGCACAGCCAGCGAGGGGATCGTGAAAAAGAACCTGCTATACACGCAAACAGGCCGCGGCCCGAAGCGGAGCCTGATCGTGTTTTTCTGCGCCGTCGTCTTCATTCTCTGCGCCGCCGGCGGCGCAAGGGCGCAATACCGTGAAGACCCGATCAACAGAGACCTGGCAAACCGCAAGTCCGACTTGGGTTCGGGGGACGAAGCGGCCATTGCCGAATATGCCAAGGGGTTCTATCTCGCCCGCTGGACCCAGCGCGAAAACCTTTCCAAACTTCATGTTCTGCGGCGTGAGACGGCATCCGATGTCGCTGCGCTCCGATCCGAAAACAAAAAGACCTGTCAGCGGGTCCTGGTCGGTCTTTTCGCCGAAATGGCGCAGGCCGAAGACCTGATGCCGGCGGTGCGCTACAACGCCGCGCTGGCCATGGGAATGTTCAACGAGCGGGAAGCGGGTACCGGCGGCGGGGGAGACACGGGGGTTCCCTATGCCCCGGCGATCCGCACCATGACCGATATCTTCAATGCGGGAGAGGGCGACGCCAAGGGGAACAGGGTTCCTGACTACGTCGTCCTGGCGATCCTGATCAGCCTCGACCGCTACGCCGCGCTCGGCATTGCCGACCCGGCTGATAAAAAAGCCGTTACCGACGTCTTTCTCCAGACGCTCGACCCGGCGTTCGGAAAGAAACGCAATTATCCCGCCGAGACGACCGCCTGGTTCCAGAAGAAGGCGGTCGACGGTCTTGCGGCGTTTGAGTCCCCGTCGCAGGGAGAAAACGACACGGTCATTCTCGATACGTTTATCCGCCTTCTGCGCGACAAGTCAGTCGACAGCACGGTGCAGTGCGCTACGCTGCGGGGAATCGGAACGATGAAGTTCACCGGAAAGGACGATTTCGACTTCGAACCGCTCGTCAGCGCCGTTGCGCGTGCGGCGCTCTCCCTGAACCAGAAAGAGATCGCCTTCATCGACGAGGAGAATATCCGGTCGCAGGTTGAGAGCACCCAGGGAGGCGGGCGGACAGGCGGCGCCCTCCCGACGATGGCTGGGGGGAGTTCGGTGAATACCGAAACGGTCGTCTCGCGTGTCAAATTCGACGCCGAATCACTCCGCACGGCAATCGACGGGGGAAACGGAAAAGGGGGTATCCTTCCGCTTCTGACCAAAGAGAGCCAGGCGCCGCTGAAAGAGGCGCTCGAATCGCTCCTGGGCCGGATCGACCGGACAAACAACTATCTCGATTTCGGGGAACAGGGAATCGCCGACGATTTCGACCCGAAAAAGGTCAAGCGGCCGAAATCCGCCAAGGGAGCGGAGCTCGTCTTTTACGTCAACTCGACAATGGTGCGCTATTTCCTGGCTGACGAAACCGATTTCTATCAGGATCTGGCCGAGAGTCTGACCGCCGCCGAAGCGGAAAAGCAGCGTTAAAATCGGCGATATACACAGGCGCGGCAAAGAGGGAAGGTTTTAACGGCGTTCCCCCTGCGCTTTTGGCTCTCATCCCGTTGAAACCGTATAGACAGTTTCGCCGAAAAAGGGTATCTTTAAATCGGTGTTTTGTGGGGAGGAACCATAAAACACCGGTTTTTTTCGCCGTGCGAATCCACTCTTTCCCAGAGCGAGACGATGGTAAAAGATTTTTATAAGACATACGGTTTTCGAATCATCTTCGTCGTTGTATTTCTGCTGAGTTTCATCCTGATGGGCTCGCGCCGTACGCTGGAAAGCAACTCGAACGCGGTCGAAGACTGGCTCCCCTCCAACTTTCAGGAAACGAAAGACTACAAGTGGTTTCTGGAAAAGTTCCCTTTTGAGAGCTACATTGTCGTCAGTTGGGAGGGATGTCAGTTCGATGAGACCGGAGAGAGCAAAATCCACGAAGACCAGATTGAGCTCTTCGCGCAGAAGCTCGTTCCAAGCCAGACAATTGACAATTTCGCGCTGACCGCGCCGGAAGCGGAGCTTCTGGCCGACCTTGATATTGAAAAGATCGACGACCGGCTCGATCCCGCGCTCGCCTCTCCCGCGGCACACGAACCGGCCGAAGAGGCGGACTCCGTACAGAATGCTCCCGGTCCGGCATCCCCCAAACTGGCCGCCGCCGCCAACCTCCAGAATTCCGAAAACTATTTCCGTTCGGTCATGACCGGTCCCCGTCTGGCACGCCTTTTGGAAGATTCCTACTCAAAGGCCTCACGCCGGCTTCGCGGGAACCCCGAAGAGCTCCACCGCCTGGTGATGGAGCGGCTGACCGGCGTGCTGGTCGGTCCGGACCACAAGAGTACCGCCATGCTCATCACCCTGAACACCGGGTTCAAGGGGGGCGGCAAAAAGATGCAGGAACTGATCAACCGGGTCAAGTCGATTTCGGTCGAGTGCGGCCTTCCCGACACAACGGACGTCAGAACCGGAAGCGTCGCCTACCGCGCATGGTCGGCTGTCGCCGATACGGTTCACGAAATCATCTACGGCCGGACGCCGCGGGTCGACGGCCTGATCATGGGCGGACCGCCGGTCGACAATGCCGCGCTCGACCAGGAAGGAACGCGGACCCTCTACCGCCTGGCGGGGATCTGCGCGGTCATCAGCCTTGTCCTGGCGCTCATCTGTCTGCGCGACTTCATGCTGACGATGTACACGTTTTGGGTCGCGATCCTGTCGGCGGGGCTCGCCATGGCGATGGTTTCTTTCACCGGGAGCAAGTGCGACTCGATTCTTCTGAGCATGCCGGCGCTGGTCTACGTCCTGGCCATGTCCGGATCGATTCATTTGATCAACTATTACCATGACGCGATTCGTGACAAAGGGCTCGACGGCGCGGTTGAACGCGCCGTCGGCCACGCGTTCCCTCCGTCTTTCTTCGCACAGCTGACAACCGCGATCGGGCTGGGCTCCCTCTTTACCAGCCAGCTGATTCCGATCGTAAAGTTCGGGTTCTACTCGGCGGTCGGCGTTCTGATGACGCTTCTGCTCCTCTTCCTCTATCTGCCGGCCCTTCTGACCGCGTTTCCGCGGAAGAAGTTCGCCAAGAAATACGCGAACGAGGGGCTCGAAAACCATTCCGGCGTCCTGGCCAATTTCTGGCTGAAATACGGCCGCTTTGTGGTTCACTTCCACGTTCCGCTCGCCATACTCTGTTTCGGCGCAATGCTCTTTTTCGGCGCCTATCTGCCGAAACTCAAACCTTCGGTGAAGATGATGAACTTCTTCTCCCCCGACGCCGACATTATCGCGCACTACACATGGCTCGAAGACAAGCTCGGACCGCTGGTTCCGATGGAAGTGGTTCTCTGCTTCGACAACGCCAGACTCGGTCCCGAGCGGTACGGCACCGCCGCACGCCTGGATCTGGTCAACCGGATCTGCAGCGAGCTGAAAGAGAACATCCGCGACAAGGATGACGGCACGCCGCTGATCGGCGGCGCCCTTTCGGTGGCGACGTTCACCCCCGATCTCGATTCGCTCTGCGAGCCCGGCACTACCGCATGGCGGATCGTCGGTTCGGCGCTCGGCAAAAATATCGACGAAAACCGGGGGGCACTCAAAGACTACCTCACCATTGAGGGGAATCCGCCGATTTCGGAAATCATCGAAGTCGCCGACGAGGAGATCGCTCCCGCCAAAGAGACGTATTCACAGAAGCGCGTTCTCCTGATGGGGGAACTTTCCTCGGAAGAGCAGCAGACCTATCTGGGCGCGGATATCGCCGCCGACGGTTACGATCCTGCGGTAGCGCCGGCCTATGAAGATGCCGCCGCGATTGCCGACACTTCGCACCGCGCCAATGTCGAGGATTATCGCAAAGCCGAAAAGGAGCTCCTTTCGGCGCTCCGCCTCCGCGCGCTCCTTGAAAAGAAGCGCCCCGAACTCGAAGAGGCGGGGATCACCGATCTTTCGGGGATTTTCGGCAAGATTACCGAGGGGAAACCGTACCGTTCGATCATCACCGGCGCCGAATCGGGTGAAATCTACCGTGCGTGCCGTCTCTGGCAGCAGAAACGGGGGATCGAGCTGTGGCGGATCAGTATCCGCGTCTGGTCCCTGAAAAAAGACGTCGACTACTCGGACCTGATCAACCAGGTCAAGAAAGTCGTTCAGCCTCTTCTGGGAGAAGAGTCTCGGGCGCTGATGGTCGATCTGTTTCACATCGACACCGACAAGTACGACTACCTGGCCAACGCCGGGCTGAGCGATATCGCCCCGCCGCAGAACGTCCTGGCGGGTCTGATGGAGAAAGAGGCCGACTACTCCTATCTGAAGACGGACGACCCGCTTCTTCAGAAGGTGCGCGGCGACTTTAAAGCCTGCTGTGAAGACGAGACCATCGAGGGGGATGCCGGTGCGCACAGCGACGACGTCATCTTCCCCTCAGGGATTTCGGCAAAATACACAGGGATGGTTCCGCTCGTCTATAAGACGCAGCACGCGCTGATCAACGGCCTGGTCAAGAGCATCATCATGGCGTTTCTGATCATCGCGGTTGTCTTCGTCTTCTATCTGCGGAGCCCCTCATGCGCCTTTGTGGCAATGATCCCGAACGTCTTTCCGGTTATTATCGTCTTCGGATTTATGGCGTGGGCGGGAATCGTCGTTGACGTCGGCACCATGATGACCGCCAGCGTCGCGCTGGGGGTCGCGGTCGACGACACGATGCATTACCTCACCTGGTTCTCGGACGGCGTCGACCGCGGCCTGACCCGAAAGCAGTCGGCGGTCGAGGCGTACAAACGGTGCGCGCCGGCGATGACCGAGTCGACGCTGATCGCCGGACTCGGACTTTCGGCGTTTATGTTCAGCACCTTCGTGCCGACCCAGCGGTTCGGCCTGCTGATGCTGACGATCCTCCTTGTGGCGGAGATTGGCGACTTGGTCTTCCTCGCATCCCTTTTGACCAGTCCGTTGGGGCAGTGCTTCGTCAAGCGCTCCGAGCGGCAGAAAAAGCGCGCCGCGGCCAAGGCGAAGGCCGACTGAAAAGCAACAAGAGCCGGCAAAAGCCGGCTCTTGTTGTTAAACGCCCGCTGCTCCGATTAGCCGAAGACGCGTTTACGGATCTTCCCGTTGTGTGTCTTCGGGAGCTCGTCGACGAACTCGATATGCCGGATATGCTTGAAAACAGCCAGACGCGCGTTGGCGAATTGGCGGATCTCTTTTTTCAGGTCGTCCGAAGGAACAGCTTTCGGCAGAAGGACGATCACCGCCTTGATCGCCTGGCCGCGGAGCGCGTCGGGAACCCCGATCACGGAACATTCCAGAACCAGGGGATGCTCGATCACGATATTTTCGATCTCGACCGGTCCGACCCGGAAACCGCCCGACTTGATCACATCGTCTTTTCGGCCGTTGTACCAGAAGTACCCGTCGGAGTCGACCCATGCCAGGTCACCGGTATGATAGATCCCGTCGCTGAATGATTTGCTGGTGACCGTCTGCTCGTTGAGATAACCCATCATCAGACCGGCCTGGTTTTCGCGCAGACGAATCACGATTTCGCCCGGTTCCCCGGGAGAGACGGGGGTGCCGTCTTCTTTAACCACCTCAATATCGTAGAGGGGGGTCGGTTTTCCCATCGATCCGCGGCGGGTTTCATAGCCGGCGATATTGGCGATCTGGAGCGTCGTTTCGGTCTGTCCGAACCCTTCGGCGATGGCAAGCCCCGTCTGCTCCTCAAATTTGGCCGAGATTTCGGGCGAGAGGAATTCCCCCGCCGAAACGGCGTGATGGAGCCAGGGCAGATTGATGTTTCCCCGTTTGACCATATAACGGTAGACCGTCGGGGGGGCGCAGAAGGTGTTGACCTTGTACCGGTTCAGGATGGTGACCAGCTGGCGCGAATCAAACGACTCGAAGTCATAGACGATCACCACCGCGCCCAAAAGCCACTGGCCGTAGATCTTTCCCCACGACGCTTTCCCCCAGCCGGTATCGGCTACGGTCATGTGCAGACCGTTTTCTTCAACGCGCTGCCAGTATTTGGCGGTCAGTATGTGCGCCAGGGAATAGGTGTGGTCGTGCGCGACCGCTTTCGGATAATCGGTCGTTCCCGAGGTAAAATAGACGATCATGATATCCGAGACGCTGGTCGGCATCCGCTCGAGCGTCTCGGGCATGTAGGCAATATCCTCTTCGAGGTTCCGGAGCCCGTGCGCGTTCGGGCCGTAAGTCCAGATCTCTTTCAGGCCGGGAAGTTCCTCCTTCACTTCCTGGAGGATTCCGGCGATCGCATCGTCGGCCAGGGCGATAACGTAACTGATCCCGATCCGATGGACCCGGTAGATGACATCTTCCAGCCGGAGCATGTGCGAGACCGGAACCGCAATAGCGCCGATCTTGTGAAGAGCGATGATCACGAACCAGTAGGCGTAAGAGCGCTTCATCATAAGCATGACGCGGTCGCCCCGCTTCACCCCCCGCGCGCGCAGGGCGTGAACCGTCTGATTGCTGAGCCGTCGAATCTGGTCAAACGTGAACCGCCGTTCGTTCTTTTCGGCATCGATCCAGAGAAGGGCGAGCTTTTCGGGAGTGACCTCGGCGATCCGGTCGACAACGTCGTAACCGAAGTTGTAATTTTCGGGATACTCGAGGTCGAATCGGATCAGGCGCCCCTGGTCGTCGAATTTTTCACGGCAAAACTGTTGATAGAACATAGGTGCTCCTGCAAACCGGCTTGGAGAAAACCGGAACTATTTCCACTGGTTCTGATTATACCTGTTACAACCCGGAATGACCAGGCTCCGGAGACGGGCGGGGATGAAGAATTTCGGAAAGGAGCTCGGCAAACCTGACGAACCGCGGACCGGGAATTGTCGCGTAATCGACCAGGATCGGGTAGACCCGGCCGTCACGAACCGCCGGAACGGAATCGGCGAACGAATCCCAATCGTGCCGATAGAGTTCCTCGAGTTCCGCGGCGTCTTCGTCCGGAACGGCGCCCAGAGACGAGAGATCGAGAATGACATCGGGCTTCAGCCCGATGATCCCTTCGCGCGAAAGGGTCGGAACCGCCGAGGCGGCGCCGGCCAGAACGTTCGACGCGCCCGCCAGGCGGAGCAGATCGTTGAAATAACGGTTCCTGCCGGCAGCGTAGACCTCGCGCACGCCGCGTTCCCCCAAATCGCGGTCGAGAACCATCAGCACGGAAACCGGTTTTCCTTCGGCGATTACGCGGAGTTTTTCAAGGCGCTCTTCGCATTCGCCGCGGAGAGACGTCCCCGCGTCGGGAACGCCGCAGCGGGCCGCAATCTCAACAAACGAGTTGAGAATTCCCGCCACCGAGGTATGGTCGACCGAGAGGGTTTCGATTCCCGTGCGGTCGAGTTTTTCCTTCAGTTCGTGATGTTCGCGCAGAAGAACCGCCAGGTCCGGCCGGAGTTCGACGATCCGTTCGATATTCGGGTTATAGAGACCGCCGAGTTTCGGAAGAGCGTTCACTTCGGGCGGAAATTTGCAGTAATCGGAAACCCCGACGACCCGATCGCCCAATCCCAGAGCGAAAAGAGTTTCGGTCACGCTCGGCACGACCGAAACGATTCGTTCCGGCGGCGCCTTTTCGGCGGGCTCGAAGGACGGCCCGCCCCGGCGGCATCCCGCCGACAGGAAGAGGAGGAAGATAACCCCCGCGATAAGGAGCTGAAACCTGTCCCGCCCGGAAAGGCTTTTCATTTTTCAAAATCCCGCCACGAAAGGCTAGGCTGGATCCCCTGGTTGTTCTGATACTTCCCGCTGCGGTACGGGACGAAATCCCCTTCGACCGTATGGTAGTAGATCTGGCAGATCTCAATTTCCGGATAGACCCGAATCGGCGAAACGGCGTGGATTTCGAGGGTCCAGTACCCCGCGAACCCGATATCGCCGAATCCGGCGGTCACATGGACACAGAGCCCGAGCCGCCCGATCGACGAACGGCCTTCAAGCATCGGGACATACTTTTGGGTACGGGTGTATTCGACCGTCCGTCCCAGATAAAGGCGGCCCGGCTGCAGAACAAGCCCTTCGGGAGGGATGATGAGCGTCTCGTAGGGATTCGGCTTTTTGACATCGAGAACATCGCCGGTATAGACGAGGAGCTCGTTATGGAGCCGAAGATTATAACTGTTCGGATTCAGACGCGACTCGTCGTACGGGTTAATCTCGATCGTCCCGTTTTCAATCTCTTCGCGGATCTTTAAACCTGAAAGTATCATCGTCGCTCCTTTCATTCAGACATATTACGATATTATATAGGAATACCTTGCTCTGAATAGGAGGAAAGAGAAAAGCTGAGGAAAATTCTCCCATTTTACGGCGAAAAAAACGCACGGGGCAAGAGTCCGCCGTGTTGACGGCTCCCGCCCCGCGCGGCCGCATTGACACCGTACCGGCCCGAACCGGCGAAGAGCGCCTCCGCTATTCCTTCCCGAAAAGGACCATCAGCGCATCGGCGTAGAGGGAAAGGCCGTAGGCGTTCGGGTGGTTGATGTTGTTGACCATCAGGGTGTTATAGGGGATCCCCTGCCGCCAAAGACGGCCGTAAAGGGTCGAGGCCTCGGCAACCGGAATTCTGTTCTCCTTCCCGAACTGCCGGATATACGCCGTATAGGGGCGGGGGTCGTTGTCGATGTTTTTCTGGGAGGTAAGCCCCATCCAGGCCGGGTGGATGTAGTGCGGGCTGTTAATGATCCATTCGGCGCCGATCGCGTCGAAATCGGCTTTCAGCTGCGGGTAGATCGCTTGCAGCTGGCTGAGGGGAAGACCGGCGTCGTTGACGAACTCCGAGATGATCAGATCCGGCTTGACGTCCAAAACCTTTTTCCGGTAGTTGTAGGCGGAACCGGCCGGTTCGGCCAGATAGTCGGCGGTGGTATGGCCTCCCCACGCCTGGGTAACCATCTGAATGTTCGCCTTCGGGAACCGTTTGCGGAGCTGGGTAAGGAAAACGTTTTGCCAGCGGTATCTCCCGTCGATGTAGCCGCCGTCGGAGACACTGTCGCCCCAGATCAGAATTTTGACCGGTTCGCCGTTTTGCAGCTTTTCCCACGTTTTCGGGAGGAGTATCTTCGCAAGCGCCCGGTCCGGAATGTTCAGCGTGCCGTCGTCGAGGATCGGGTAGAGGCTGTCATCGGTGAGGCGGTTTTTCGTTTCGTGGGAGACAAAGATGTTCGCGACGCGGGTCTGGCCGGAACGGAGGTTCGGCTGCGCCGGATTGACGGCATGCGGCGTGCCGCGCACCAGGGCAAGATCCCCGTTTTCGCAGACGATGGAATCGATTCGCATCGGGACATATTGATACGAAACATAGACAGCGGTATTGGCGCCGATTCGTCCCCCTTCGCGCCGGCCGATGACGCCGTTGGCTTCGTCGACAATATAGTCGACTCCGGCCGTCAGGGGGGCGCCGCCCGGCGTGAGTGAAACAGTAACGCTGCCGGAAACGAGCTCGTTTTGGACAGTACATTCGTAGGCACGGACCCCTGCGAGAGGAGTGCCGCGGGTCCAGAGCGCGGCGGCAGAGTTGAAAACAACGATCGAACTGTACCTTTCGTTGGTTACCGTCACGGTTTCGGGAGGATCGATTTCGAACGTTTTTGCAATGCCGTTGTAACGGACTTCGATTTGCCAGTTGCCGGTAATGGCGATTTCCGCGGGATTTTCAATCGGCGAGGGGGCGGGCGCGGCATCCCAGTCGAGCATTTCAACCGTAAACGAGACGGATCCCCGCCACGGGTAAAGCGCGGTCGGGCGGGAAACGGTGACGGTATACTCATAGTCTCCCGGATCGGAAGGCGTGTCGATTATGCAGTAGTCCGCATCGTCGGCAACGGTAAACGTGTAGCTGTCGGGATAGCGGCTGCCGCTGACCGTAACGACGTCGCCCGATTTGAGCGGACGCTCGGCGCCGCCGGTGTTTGAGATCAAAACCGATTCGCCGTTATAGGTGAGTCCGAGCGAAGTGATCACGACCTGGTCTTTTGACTGAAACCAAACGCCCGAAAGGTAGGAAAGGTCGCCAGGCCCGGCGAACCCGTCCCCGTCAACGTCGCACGCGGGATTCCAGTTGGCGCCGCCGGCGGTCGAGAACCAGGCGCTGCTCAGGAGGGAATAGTCCCCCGGCCCGATAAACCCGTCCCCGTCAATGTCGGGCGGACAGACGCAGAGAGCGGAAACGGCACTCCAGTTCGAATCTGTATAGCCGCCTTCCCCGATGGCGCGGACACGGTACTGCATGTTGTCGCCGCAGACAAGACCGCCGATCTCGGCGGTTGTCCCGGTCGTATCGAGCGTCTGCCACGCCGCGCCGTCGGCGCTGTAAGAGAGCCGGTAGGCGGACGCGTTTTCGACCGCAGTCCACGTCGCGACATGCTTGGCGCCGCCGCCGCCCGCAACGCCGGTGATCTTTGGGGCGGCGAGCCGGGTCAGGCCGGTCGGAAGAGGATCGCCTGCCGGTTCGGCGGCGGCGTAAAGCGCAGGCGCGGCGGCGGCAAGGCCGCCCGCCGTTACGGCCAAAAGCTCGCGCGACTCGAGCTGTTCGAACTGTGCGAAACGGGGACGGACGGGCCGGGGACGGTTTTTCCCGGTCCGGAATAGTTCGGCGATGAAGCTCATGCGTTTCCCTTTCTTCGAAAATGGTCTGCCCGACTATTATAGCACAGAACCCGGCAGAATAGAAACGGCGCGGTTGACGCGGATCGGATCCCTCAAACATCTGCATTTTGAAAAAACGACTGCAGGAACCGTGAAAAGCGGGGTAATTTGGAGTGTTTTAAGTGATTGCCCTCCGAACCGCCGAAAACGTCTTGAGCCTTTAAAATAAGGCATATCCCATAAAAAAAGCCGCTTCCGGTTCGTGACCGGAAACGGCGGGAACACGCCCGGGGGGAATCGAACCCTCAACCTGCGGATTAGAAGTCCGCTGCTCTATCCAATTGAGCTACGAGCGCAAGGGCGGCCGCATACCCGGTGGCATGCGGCCGCTTCCTATTCTATATGGAGTTCCCCCAAATGGGAAGACGGGGGATCCGGCCCGGGCGTCACTGATTTCCGGCGACGATCTTCTCCTCTTCGGCACGCGCCGCTTCAGCGTCCGACTTCTCCTTCACCGCCGGATCGACCACCGCGTCGCTGACCGACGGAATCGCATCGGCGGCGCTCCAGATCTTTCCCGCGTAGATCATGTTCCCCAGGAGCGGGTCGCAGATCGAGTAGAGAAGATTGTCAAAACTGTGCTGCGCGCCGTAGCCGGACGAATTGATCGACCAGAGGCGGTTCTTATAGGACGGAGCCGCCGTGCCGGGGTCGATCGGGGCAACGCCGATCGCCTGCGGTCCGGCCGGACCGTAAAGGAGCGGATAGAAGTTCAGCGCGCTGTCGGCCGGATTGAAGACGTTGACCATGCTCGAAATCAGGTTGCTGCCGTGTGCATAAAGCCCCTTGGTGCTGAAATCGCCGTAGTTGCACGCGCCGGCCAGAAGAATGGCGTGATAGCGGTCTCCGGCGACATAACGCTGTTCTTCCGGGAGGGCGTGTCCGTAGAGGGTCCCCCCCGCCATCAGCTCCAGTGCGCAGCCGATCGTCCGCGCGCCGAAACTGAATCCGAGCATCGTGACATCGCAGCCGGTGCCGTTAACCGCGCTCAGGAACGAGGCGAGATAAAACCCGTTCAGGTCGGCCATATACGCCTTGACCTGGCTGTCGGAACGGATCCGCTGATCCTGGCGTTCCGACGCCCATTTCCAGATGACCAGACGGTACGGAGTTTCGATCTGCTGACGGGCGCGCATCTGGTCAATCCGGCGTTTAAGAGACTGCGCGTGACGGAGCGCGCCGTTCCAGTCGGTCATGTTCCCGTGGATCAGAATGATCGTCGGAATGTCGGCCGAAAGGGTCTGTTTGTACTCGTCGACGCTCGAGGCGATGAACTGTCCCGCTTCGGCGCGCCAGCAGAGGAGCTGACTCGGCTGGACCGTGTAGCCGGAAAGGCTTTCGGTGCTGACCGCCCAGACCTGGGTGCCGCGCGCTGCGGGAGCCTTGGCGGCGGGAGCCGGAGCCGCGGCGGCTGTCTCGGTCGTGACATTCTCAGCGGTTTCGGCGGCCGGAACGGGCTCCGCACCGACGAACGCCGCCCGTGTATTGCCGGTGCAGACCGGGCGGGGATTGCAGGCGCAGCGCTGCGAAGCGGCCGGAACGGGATCGGTACGGACCACCTCGGGTTCGGCGGCGGTTTCCGCCGGAGCGGCGGCGTCGGCACCGGCGGTATTTTCAGCGACCGTGCTGTTTTCGGCGGCGGCATCGGCACCGTTTTCCGCAGAGACGGCAGGTTCGGCGGGACCGGCGGAAGCCGTTTCGGTGCTGACCGTCCCGGCGGGTTCGGCGGCGGCCGTTTCGCCTGCGGATGTTTCGGCGGAGGCAACGTCGGCCGCGGCCGATTCGGCGGCGGGCTGCGCGGCGGCATCGGCCGAAGCGGTCTGGGCGGTTTCCGCCGGAACGGCCTCTTCGGCCTGCGCATCAAAGTTCTCGGCAACCATCCTGCTCGGTTCGTGGGGCTCGTAGATCCCGCTCTCCGAAGATGCGGTTTCGGTGCTGTCGATCAGTTCCCACCCCAGATCGTCCGACTCGGCGGCGGGAATATCGGCTTTCACGGCCTTCCCGGTCAGATCGGTCGCAATCCAGTTCAGATCGGAGGTCGTATTCTCCTCCGCGGCCTCGTCTTCGGGATCCGAAACAACAATATTGTCGAAGAAATCGACCTTTTCGCCTTCCGGAACCGACGGGGCGGTTTCGGCAATTCCGGCTGCGGATTCTTCGGCGGTCTCTGCCGTTTCGATTGTTTCAACCGTTTCCGAAACCGTTTCGGCTATGCGGTCGGCCCCTTCCCGGACCGGGTCGGCGGTTTCGCCAGCCGGCAAATCGGCGAAAAAGTCGGCATGTTCCGGTTCGGCCGGCTCGGAGCCGACTTGGAACCCGCTCAGGAGTTCCGAAACGGGCTCTTCGGCGGAGGCCGCGGCGGTAATCTCTCCGGATTCTGCGGTGACCCCGGCTGTTTCGGTTCCGACCGAAATCCCGCCGGCAAGGCCGGCGTCGACAGCGCTGTCGGAATCCGTCTCAATCGCGGCGAACTCAAACTCTGTCTGTTCGCCCGCCGGCTTTTCGACGGAGACGGTTTCGGCGGCCGGTTCGTTCAGTCCGGAGACGGCGTCGGCCGGCTGGCTCTCGGCGGCCTCAAAGAAGAAGCCGTCGGCCGGGGAGATTTCGTCATCGGTCAACGCGAACACGTCGTCCCGCGAGGGGATCTCGAGGTCGGCGGTCTGGACTCCCGGCGCGTCGCTTTCGGCGGAGGCCGGCGAGGGGATCGGCTCGGGAACGGTCGCCGCGGATTCCCGGAAAGCCCAGGAATCCGAACCCGTTTTGGCTTCGGAAGAACTGAACCGCTTCGACTGAAGCGTGATCGCCATGTTAATAAGGCTTATCGTAATGACAGAGGTCAGAAAAAGCGCGAGAAGCGGGTGTCTCTTGAAAAACATGGAAATCTTGTTCATAGCTTACCCTTCATGGTAAAGAATAACGTCGGTCCCGACGGACCGGTACAGAGTCCTTCTCGATTAAAAACGGTTATTTGGTTTTCAGATTTTAACGATTCCTACGGTTTCTTGAGACAAAACCGAAAAAATGGATTCCGCAATGTTAAAGATTGACGGTTAGTCCTGATATAACGGTTCCCGGACCGGTTCTGGCGGTAGTATCGATTATCACGCCGGGAATCGAAAAAACCCCCCGAAATCCCTTTCAAAAACTGCATCGCTCTGTTGGTTTTTTCGATAATCGGTGTAAAGTAGATTACCGGGGAGTGCCGGGTTTTTTCCGGCTCACATCCGTGTTTTTCCGGTCAATTAATAGGATGGCGGGACACCCCCGAAAGGTTTTGGGCTCCTGGTGGAAGGGAGCTTTCCCCTGTCGGTATCCCCGCAGTCATTTTTCCCTTCGGAGATGATAGATATGAGAAAATTAATTGTCGTTTGCTCGCTGGCTCTGCTGGTCTCGATGGTCGGTTGCGGTTGCGGTACCGGCGCGATGTCAAGTTGCTGGTCCCGCAACGGATCGCGCGTTCCGGTCGCTTCCGGTTACGGCACTCCCGTAAATGCGCCGGCCGCTTCTCCGATCATGGACGCCCAGATGGTCTACTCCTCCGGGTGCAATCCGTGCTCGGCTGTCACCAACGCGTGCAATCCCTGCAGCACTCAGCCCGCCTGCAATCCGTGCGACCCCTGCGGAACCTCTTCGTCCGGTTACCCGATGGGCGGTGCGATGCCCGGACCCGCCGGAAACTGATCCGACCCGCCGAAGGCTGAAAAATGAAGAAGAGCCGACAGACACCTGTCGGCTCTTCTTTTTGTACATGGCTTGCCTATCTTGTTTTTCTTATCTCTTTTCACGTGAAACCGCGCTATTTTGTCCGGCTTAACACGTTTCGGCTCACCCCTGGCTGTCGCGGCGGTTCTTTTCGTTCTGCGCGGCGACAAAGAGCATCTGCAGTTCGCTCAGAACCCCGGTCAGAGTGCGGGTCTCTTCCTCGGTCCGGTTCCCTTCGGTTTTCTTGATGAGCAGGTCAACCGTGTCGATCAGGTGGCTCGCCTGGTTGAAATAGAACTCGCTCTTCCCGGTCGCCGGATTCGGGAAGACCCCCATCGAAACCATCGCCTGGGTGGCGATCGACGAGGCCAGTGTCACCAGCGAGGGAGCGGGGAGCGGAACGTCGCGCGGAACATCCTTCTCCGTCCCGTCATGGTGATGATGGCCGCACCCGCAGCCGCACGAGTGCTCTTTCTCTTCGTGACCGCAGCAATTCCCCTTCTCTTCGCACTCCCCTTGGCCGCCGCAGCACTTTTTTTCATCTTCGCTCATTCCGCTTCTCTCCTTCTTCTCTTCTGGAAACTGAAATCTTCTTGCAATATTTTGGTTTCCCGCTATTATATCGTACAATTCCCGAAAGTATACCCGCCATCTTTTCCGTTCCGGCGGGAAGAGTTGCGGCGGCTCGACCTGTTTTCGCCGAAGAAGGGAGGGACCGATGGAAAATGAATTTCAGATCCTGGCCGAAAAGATCGAAGCGATCCGAACCAAGTGGGGAAACCGCCTCTGCATTCTGGGACACTTCTATCAGAGACCGGAAATCCTGGCGCATGCCGATGTGGTCGGCGACTCGTTCAAGCTGAGCAAAGAGGCCGCTCAGCGGGACGGGTGCGATGCAATCGTCTTCTGCGGGGTCCACTTTATGGCCGAGACCGCCGATATGCTCGCTAACGCCCCTCACCGTCTGGCCCAGCGCGAAAAGCCGGTGGAGGTCCTTCTTCCCGACCTTGACGCCGGCTGTCCGATGGCCGACATGGCAACGTTTCACGGGGTTGAGGCCGCGTGGAACGAAATGGCCGAGGAGATCGACGTCAACGACATCGCGCCGATCACCTACGTCAACTCGTCGGCGGCGATCAAAGCGTTCTGCGGAAAGCGGGGCGGATTCTGCTGCACCTCGTCGAACGCCGACAAGGTCCTCCGCCGCGCCTTCTCCGAAAAGAAACGCGTCCTCTTTCTCCCCGACGAACATTTGGGAGAAAACACCGCGGTCAGGTTCGGAATTCCGGACGAAGAGATCCTCTTCTGGCATCACCCCAATTCGACAATGCTCGAAATGACTTCACGGCTCGAAGAGTTCGCCTTCCTCCCCCGGGGAACGGCGAAAGAGATCGCCGAAAAGGGAAAACTTCCCCTGGGGGGGAACACCCTCGAAGCGCTCCGCCGCGCGAAGATCATCCTCTGGAAAGGGTTCTGCCCCGTCCACCAGCAGTTCATGCCGCGGCATCTTGCCAAGTTCCGGGACGACCATCCGGGCGGCCGGATTGTGGTCCATCCCGAATGCCGGCGCGACGTGGTCTTCGCCGCCGATGAGGCCGGGTCGACCAAGCGGATTCTCGATGTCATTGCCGGAAGCGAACCCGGCTCGGTCTGGGGGGTCGGAACCGAACGGCGGTTCGTCGAAAGCGCGAAAAACGCTTACAGCGACCGGAAGATATGTCCCCTTTCGCCGGAAGAGCCCCTCTGCCCGAACATGGCGAAGATCACCCTGGCGCGGCTCTGCCGGACCCTCGTCTCCCTCGATGAAGGCGAACCGATCGGCCGCATCTCCGTCGACGAGTCGGTTGCCGCCGGCGCCCGTCTGGCACTGGAACGGATGCTCGAATGCGAGTGATCTCCCTCTCCGAAAGGGAAAACCGCCGTTGAAGAAAAACGGCATCGTGGTATACTCAGAAGCGAGACTTTTC
>ONWH01000102.1 GCA_900321495.1 uncultured Planctomycetota bacterium | reverse complement strand
CCGGAATCGAAATCCTCCGGAAACTCGCCGAAGGCGGTTCCGAAAGCGCGAAGGCGAAACTGGCCGAACTCGGCGCGGAATAGGGCTCTATTCCGGATTCCGGCGGGGGACGCCCTGTTGAGACGCCCCCGCTTTTGTATTACACAGGATGCTTTTCAAAAAACGCGGTGAGCGCTTCGATCACCTCTTCGGGCGCGTCTTCGAGAAGGTAATGTCCCGCCGAGTCGATCTTGCGGACTTCCGCTTCCGGAAAATCGCTTAGGAAGCGTTTCAGGAACTCGGTCGGGAAGCACCAGTCCCTGACCCCCCAGCAGAGGAGGACCGGCTTGCTGCGGAAGAGGGAGAGGTTCCTTTCGATTTCGACCAGCGTGTTATACGACGGGTCCTTTTCGGAGAGCGGGACATCGCGGACGAACTTGCTGACCGCCACGCGGTTTGCCCACGAATTGTACGGCGCGACCAGACCGGCGGCGACTTCCGGAGCGAGCCCTCCGGGCCTTTCGGTCGCCCAGCGGAGCGCGCCGCGGCAGAAGGCGTTCAGCCCCCGGATCAGAAAAGCGCTGAGAAAAGGGATCCGTCCCAGGTAGATCCGGAACGGACAGCGCTGGCTCCGGAACGCCGCGGTGTTCATCAGAACCAGCCGCGAGAAACGGGTGTGAAGCCGTTCGGCGCATCCCATGCCGACCGCGCCGCCCCAGTCGTGCGCGACGAGCGTCACGTTGGTCAGATCAAGACCCTCGGCCAGTTCGCAGAGATCGGCGACCCGCCGTTCCATCCGGTAGGGGTACGCTTTGGCCGAAGGCTTTTCGGAAAGGCCGCAGCCGATCTGATCGACCGCGATCACGCGGCAGCTGCCGCGGAACGCGTTGATCAGCGCGCGGAAGAAGAACGACCAGGTCGGGTTGCCGTGCACCATAAAGAGAACCGGATCGCCCGGTTTCCAGCCGTCGGGCGTCTCGTCGACGTAATGCATCGAAAACCCGCCGACAGTGCGGGTGTGGGACTCATAGGGGTAAAGGGGACGCCACAGGGCTTCGTTTTTCAGAGCGGTCACGGAAACTCCCGTTGTTCTTCGTCGTTGATCGGTTAATCCCTTGTGTTATCGGGCGGGATACGCGCCTTTTCCGCTACCGGTATTTGCGGATCGCTTCAAGAGTCCGGCGCATATCGTCGGGTATCGGCGCCTCGACGGTGATCTCTTTTCCCGTTTCGGGATGGGTGAAGGTGAGCCGCCGCGCGTGGAGCGCCTGGCGCTCCAGGACCGGCGCCTCGAAATCGGCGGCGCTTTCGCCGCCGCGCGGCTTGGCCGGCGCGCCCCGCTTTCCGGCGATCTCGCCCAGCGTGAGGGACGCGAACCCGCCGTAGAGTTTGTCGCAGAGAACCGGAGTGCCGACGTGCGCCAGGTGCACCCGGATCTGGTGCGTCCGGCCCGTCTGCGGCAGGGCGCGCACCGTCGAAAATCCGCGGAACCGTTCGAGCACTTCGAACCGCGTGACCGCCGGTTTCGCTTCCGGGTCGTTGCGGGCGATTGTCATCTTTTCACGGTTTTTCGGGTGATGCCCGATCGGCAGATCGATCACGTCGCTGTCGAACGAGGGAACCCCCGAGACGATCGCGAAGTACTCTTTGTGTATCTTTTTCGTCTGGAACAGGTCGGCGAGCCTGGCGTGGCTGACGTTGTTCTTGGCGATGAGGATCACCCCGCTCGTGTCGCGGTCGAGCCGGTGGACGATTCCCGGCCGTTCCGGCCCGCGGACCGAGCTGAGCTCGTCGTATTTATACGCCAGGGCGCTGACAAGCGTTCCCGACCAATGCCCGCGCGAAGGGTGAACAACCATGTCGGCGGGCTTGTTTACCACGGCCAGCGCGTCGTCTTCATAGAGTATCTCAAGCGGTATCTCTTCGGGGATCGGCGACTGCCGCGGCAGTTCCGGCAGGGTAAAGGTGACCTTCTGGCCCGGCTTGAGCCGGTACGCCGGCTTCCCTCCCTTCCCGTCGATTTCGACCCCGCCCGCCTGAATCGCCTTGCGGAGCAGGACACGGCTGTATTGCGGGAAGTAGCGCGTCAGAAAGAGGTCGAGCCGCCATCCCGTCTCCTCGGGCAGGACCGTACGGACCGCGACATCCCCCGGCGTCAGATCGGGGAGAGGTTCGGGAACGCTTCGCGGCGCGGTTTCGCCCGCGGACTGTTCGGGGAAAGGGGTCTCGGACATCGCCTCGGAAGGATCAATCTTTCTCATAGACGGCGCGGCATGCGGGGGTTTCCCAGAACTCGACGCGGACGACCGGAATCTTTTCGGCGGCCGCGGCGTCGAAAAGGATTTTCGCGAACATTTCGGCGGTCGGATTCCCCTCCGTCACAAAGACCGGTTCCCCCAGTTCACGCAGCAGGGGAACGAGCGGATCGGCGGCGGCCAGCACCATCTTGTGATCGAGATTCTCGTCGATCCAGCGGCCGACGGTCCCTTTCAGGTCGGTAAAGTCGACGACCATTCCGCTTGCGTTCAGCTCGGGCATCGAAAGGGTGATCACCGCCCGCCCGTTATGGCCGTGCGGATGGCGGCATTTTCCAGGATGCCCTAAAAGACGGTGTCCGTAACAGAACGAAAACTCGCGCGAAACGAAAAACATAGGCAGATTCCGATTCCCGGTAATGAAAAAATCTCCCCCTATTTTATCATATCACGAAAAAAAGCAAGGTTGCCTCCGCCGAATTCCGTATTGTAGGGAGGAGACCCGGGAAGCCGGAAACCGAGGTCGGTTAACCGTTTTAACTGATTTTTCCGAAATAAAAAGATAGAAAAGTTGTAAAAGATAGATAAAATAATCTTGCGGCGTTGTTTTTTTATAATAGAATAGATAGACGGAGCAGTTTCCCGGGATCTTCAGCCCGCGGGGCGAACATGTCGAAAAAAGGATCAGGGGTAATGTCGAAACGACGGGAATTGGCGATTGTTTTTCTGGCCGGCGCACTCTTCTTTTGGGGGGCCAGCGTCCTGGTTCGGCATCTTGACGTCCGCGGCGGGGTTCTCCCCGCGGCGCGCGCGCAGAACGCCCAGCCTCCGATTTCGATGGGGGAACTCGAATCGACCGACACGCCGGTCACGATTCCCCGCCCGCTTGAAGTTCCCGAGGTCTACGCCTTTGAACGGTCGATCGACCCGACGACAACCCAGGTGATCATCGTCGATTCGAAGAAGTCGCGCATCTGTGTCTATCACGTCGGGCAGGACGGGAGCATCGAGTTCGTCGCCAACCGGAACTACACGTGGGACATGACGCTCGATGTCTACAACGAGAAGGGACTGACCCCTTCGCAGATACGGGAGTACTACGAAACGAATCGTCTGGGAAAATGAACCTGTTCCCCCGGTTCGGCGTTGATATCAGATTGGGAACGCACGATTATGTCTGACTACTACAACCTGGAAAAAGCTGCGGAAGTTTTGGGAAAGACCCCCGGGGATCTGAACCGGCTGCGCGAGTCGGGGAAGATCCGCGCTTTTCGCGACGGAAGTGCGTGGAAGTTCCGTAAAGAGGATATCGACAACTACCTGGCCGAAGAGCTCCGCCAGAAGGGGAGCTCCTCCTCTTTTGACGACGAAGGGCTCCTGACCGACGATTCGGACGAGGAAGAGAAGCCGACGATGATGGCGGCGGACACCAGCTCGTTCAACGATGTCAATCTCGAGATCACGACGAATGCCGACGAAGGGGTGTCCCTCGACGAGGACGACAGCGACGGAATCATTCTCGGCAAAGGCGCCGCCGACGACGACATCCGGGCGGGGTCGAGCAGTATCGACCTGAACGACGATTTTGATGACGACGACGATTTCGCCAGCGGAATCTCGATCCTCGACGATCCCTCGGATCTTTCCGGCTCGAATATTGATCTGGCGTCCGACAGCGGAATCAGCATCGATGACAGCGGCCTCTTGGGCGAGGTCCCCTCGTCGCAGAGCGGCAGCGGAAGCGGCATCTCGATTCTCGGCGAAGATGACGCCCAGCAGACGCCCGCGGCGGACAGCGGGTCGGACGGCGACGACTTTGATTTCGAACTCGACCCGCTTCCGGGCGACAGCACTCCGCCTCCCGCGCCGCAGCCCACGGCGGCCCCGGCGGCTGACGACGACGTCTTTGAACTCCAGCCGCTGCAGGAAGAGTCCTCTCCGGCCGCCGACGGCGCGGGGGACACCTACGGTGTCGCCGGCGAATCGGCAACCGCCCAGTCGCAGGATCTCGACCTGGACAACGATTTTGAACTCGAAGCGACCCCTGATACGCAGGAGTCCGAGTCGGAGAGCTCGTCGCAGATGCTCGACCTCGACCTGGACGACCTGGGACTTTCGTCTCCCGGCGGCGCCGAAACACCTGCCGCCGGCGGGATCGACCTTGAAAAGCCTTCGGACGGCGCCGCGGCCGGCGGCGGAGACAGTTTCGATTTGGGTGACGCTTCGGGGGGCGACCCGTTCAGTCAGGGGGGAGGCGGCGAGTTCGGTGACGGAGGCTTCAACACCGACGATCCGTTCGGCGGCGGAGACGGCTTCGGCGCCGCCGGTGATTTCGGCGGAGACGCCGATATGTCGTCTTCCGATTTCACGCCGGTCGGCGGCGGAGATGATTTCGGCTCCGGCGGCGAT